>CAMWUS010000041.1 GCA_947177495.1 uncultured Clostridia bacterium | reverse complement strand
TCTATTTTATTTCTGCTACCGCGCCCACCAACTGTTAGGAGTTATTTTGCGCATGCTTATTCTGTGTTGAATACGATAAATTGGGAACGCATGAAGAATTTATCGAGAGTATTTCGGGCAAAGACGGTACGAACGGTACGGACGGAAAGAGTGCTTACGAAATTTGGCTTGCAAACGGACATGAGGGTACGGAGAGCGATTTCCTCGAATGGTTAAAGGCAACCGCGCCTGTATGCGAGCATGCCTATTCGGAGTGGGGTTTTGTAATACAGCCGAGTTGTACGGCAGGCGGCGTGGAAGAGCGTTCTTGTGAAAGTTGCGGCAATATCGAGTACCGTTTCACTCAGGCGAAAGGGCACAACGCGGAAATTCCTGCCGATTATTACGACGTAAACGATGCCGTTTATCATATTGCGGTGTGCAGTGAATGCAATACTCTCAGCCGTGAACGGCATCAATTCGAGAATCACATTTGCGTGCAATGCGGTGCAATGACATCGGAACTAGAATTGGAATATGTTCCCCCCATTACCAATCCGCATTATTCCCTTCCCTATAACGAGATCTACATCAACGAAACGGTGGGCTGGACCTACCGTCACAAGGCGCTCGATTTCGCGGCGGAAGTTGGCACGGAAGTGTACGCCATGGCGGACGGCGAAGTGGAAACGGTGAGCTACAACGATAAGACGGGCAACTATATTATCGTAAACCACGGCAACGGATTGAAGACGTTGTACCGTTTCGTAGAACCCACCAAGGGGCTCGGCAAGGGCGCGACCATTAAGAAAGGTCAGGTAATCGCGACCGTTGCGGAAGCATACGGCTCGGAATTCAAAGACGGTCCTCACCTTCACTTCGAAGTGAGCGTCAACGGCAAAGCGGTAAACCCCGTCGATTATTTCGAAGCGGTTTTGGAAGAGAAATAAGAAAATAAAAAAACGCTCGCAAGAGCGTTTTTTTTGTTACGTTTATTTGGTTGTCCGCCACCCTTACTCCGCAAACGACGCGCTTACAAGCGTGTAGTTGAGCGTTCCGAGGTTGGCAAGAATGGGCACGCTCATGCGCAGGAGAACGTTGCGATAGGTGTTGTTGCTCTTGTCGGTAACTTTTGCATAGGTGAGTACTTGTCCCATTCCGGGATAGGGGGAATTGTATTGCAACGTGAAGCGGTAAGCGTCGATATCGTGCGTTTTGGTTTCCGCGCCCATATCGAGCGCAAAGCCCACTTCTCTGATTGCGGCGGGCGCTTCTACCGTCTTCACCGTTTCCACCTGATCGGAAAGCGGATTGATGGTTTTTACGTTAAACACCGCGTCCATGCTCATTCCGCGAAGCACAAAGAGCAGCTGCTCGTTGTCGTAATAGTTGGTAGGGTCTTTAATGGAAACCGACTTTTCGGTCGGAGCAAAGGGCGCGCCTTCGCTGTCGGTGGGTGCGTTTTGCGTATACGTAATCGTTGCCTTTTCTCCGTCCGCGTTGTACGAAACGGCGTACACGTAATCGTAGAGCGTGGAACAGTCGTCCTTGCTCTTATAGTCGGAGTTGGGGGCGTGGCAATGCACGGTTTTCACGCTCTTAATGGGGCGCAGGCTGCTGCCGATTCCCTTGAAGTAGACGACGGATTTCACGCTGTCGGCAAAGTCGTCCGCCTTTACGCCGTCCACGCTGTAAGCCCCGCGAATGCTGAGCTCGGTCTCGTAGCGGTATACCGTGTCCTCGAACGTGTTCCCGTCCTCGTCTTTGGAGGTCGCGGAAAGATAGGTCGTATACTCGCCCGTCTGATAGGAAAGGGTAAGCCCCGTTGCCGAAGTGCTGGGCGTGAAAGTCACCGAGTAGGTGAGTTTTTCCTCTCTGTGTTCGCCGAGCATATTGTTACCCGTGGAAGAGTCCTTATACCAATAAGCGGTCACGGGAACGGATACCGTTCCGCCGCACGCGCACAGCAGACCGAGTGGAACAAGCACGCACGCCGCCGCAAATAATTTCTTTTTCATAACAACTCCTAAGCTTAGAATAGTTAGCCGCACGGCTATAGTATAACATATTTTTTCGGATTTGTAAAAATAAATCGTAGAAAATAAAGGAAAATTTTGTGAAATATGCTATAATGAATGCAGTCCCGCATTGCGGGGCGGATAAGGAAACGCAATGTCACACACGTTTTACGAAGCGGCGACTTTGGACGACGCACTTGGGGCGCTCGGTGCCTTGGTGCAGAAAAACGAAGATCGCGGCGAGCAAAACTTTATATTCTGCGAAGACAGGTTGACTCTGCTTGCGGAGCGCGCCGTGCTCGGCGCAAAGGGCGGGAGCTTTCTCACGGAAGTTTCCACTTTCGCACGCTTTCTTTCGGGCGACGGCAATAAGGTGCTCTCCAAACAGGGTTCGGTCATGGCGATTTCCGCGCTCATTAAAACCTTGGGCGACGAGGGGGAAGGCGTGCTGCGCTGTTTCCGCAGAGGGGGCGGACAAGCCGTTTACGAAACGATTGCGCAACTCTCCGCGTCCCGCGTAGACGCCGATATGTTGGAGCAAAGCGCGGCGGAAGCCGAGGGCGCGCTTGCGGATAAGCTCCGCGACCTCGCGCTGATTTTTCGGAAATACACGGAATTTTTGCGGGAGCGGGGGCTTCTCGACGAGAACGGCTACCTCGCCCTGTTGCCCGATAAAATCGCAAGCGGTGCGCTTCGCAGAGTGAACGTATTCTTTTTTGCGTTCCCTTCTTTCACGGCACAGGCGCGCGAGGGCTTGCGCTCGGCGTTCGAAAACGCGGGCAGCGTTACAGGTATTTTCCTCGGCGGCGGCGCTGAAATTTACACCAACGAGGGCGCGCGCATGTTCCGCAAAATCGCGGAAGAATTCGGCGGGGCGCAAATTAAAAAGGTACCCTGTTCGCTCGGGGAAGACGCGCTCGCACTCCGCGACGGCATCTTCACGCCTGAAAGCTTTTACGGAAAACGGCGCGCAACCGATGCCGTTCGTATCTTCCGCGCGGGCGACGACGGCGAGGAATTCGATACCGTCTGCGCCCTCATCAAAAAACATATCATACGGGACGGGCTGCGCTACCGCGATATCGTACTGCTTACCAACGGGGGAAGCGGCTCAGCCGAAAAGGCGCTCCGTGCCCACGCCATTCCCTATTACGCCGACAAAAAACGCAAGCTGTCCTCGCACCCGTTTTGCAGGTTTGCGCTCGACATTCTCGCCGCCAAAGCGGACGGGGGACTGCCCGCCTCGCTTGATGCAATTGCCGCAAATCCTTACTTCGGAAACGGCGACGGGTACCGCAATTATCTCTTGAAATACGGCGGCTACCGCGGTGCGGCAAGCAAGCCCATACGGGAAACGGACGAGGCGGTTGTAAAGCAATATAACGTGCAAGAACTGATTTCCTGCCGCGAAAAAATGCTGTTGTTTTTGTCGCTGTTCCCCACAAGCGGAACGGGCGAAAAATTCGTTGCGGCAATCGAAAAACTGTACGAAGAGGCGGAAGCTTGCCGCGGTTCGGAAGAGATTGCCAAGCAGCTCGAAGAACAGGACATGCGCGCGGAAAGCGAGTTTATGCGCCTGCCGCCCGAGATAGATTCTTCCCGTTTGGGGAGCGTTCTCAAAGACGTGCGGGCGGTTGCGGGCGCGCAGAAATTTAACGCGCGGGAGTTTGCGGCGCTTCTCAAAAGCGGGCTAGACTCGCTCGAAGTTTCCGTACTTCCGCAGTACACGGACGCCGTGTTTGTGGGGGATTTGACGGATGGGAAATTCGCGCGCGCCGAGGTGCTGTTCTGCACGGGATTGAGCGACGACTTGCCCCGCGTGGCGCAGGACACCGCCGTCATCACCGACGGAGAAATCGAACGGCTCGGCGAGCTGAGCGTGCAGATAGAACCCGCGATTGCCGTTGTCAACGCCCGCGCAAGGGAGAGCTTAGCGCTCAACTTGTGCGCCTTCAACCGGCGGCTGTATTTAAGCCGACCGCTTCGGCGCGGCGATACGGAAACGGCGGAGAGCGAAGTGCTCGCGTATGCCGAAAAGCTGTTTGTGACAAAGGGCGTGGGCGAGCTGTTCCCCTACAACGCGACGGAGTTCGATCCCGCGCGGTTGCAACTCATTGCATTAAAACAGCGCGCGGACGACGGCGACGACGAGAGCACAAAGCAGTTTGCCGCGCTTTGCAGTGCGTTTCCGCAGACATGGTGCGGGGATAGTAGCCCCGAGGAGCTTGCGCGCGACAGAGAGCGCACCCTTGTGCCCGCGGCGGGAGAGCTGTACTTTTCCTCTACCGTTTCGCCCACACTTTTGGAAGGTTATTTCGATTGCCCCTACAAGGGCTTTTTGATGCGAGGGCTTCGGCTGAAAGAACGCGAGGAGCGCACCGTGCTCAATGCGGACGCGGGTACTTTCGTTCACGGCGTTTTGGAAGAAACGGCGAAGAAATTCAACGCGTTCAAAGACGAGGAAGAATGCCGCGCGTACGCGCACAAGACGGGCGAGCAGTTGCTTGCAAGCCCGCGCTTTTCTTCGCTGACCGATACGCAGTCGGGAATATACACGGGCGCGCGTTTAATCGGCGAAGGCGTGGCGGCGGCGGTCGCTTGCTACCGTCAGCTTTCGGGTTCTTCCTTCCGCGTGCGCGAAACGGAACAACGCATCGCACTGCCCGCGCTCGGCATTCGCGGCAGGGCGGACAGGGTGGACGAAGCGGACGGCTACGTTCGCGTTATCGACTATAAGACGGGGCACATCGACGATTCCCCGCTTTCCTACTACACGGGTCGCAAGCTGCAACTGCAACTGTATTTGCTCGCCGCTTCGCAAAACGGCAAGGCGGCGGGAGCGTTCTACTTCCCCGCGTCGGACGACTATACCAAACCCGGCGAAAGCAAGTTCCGCATGAGCGGATTTTTCTCGGGCGAGGAGCAGGTGTTATCGCTCATGGACAAGCACCGCGCCGAGGGCGAAAAGAGCGAATTTTTCGGCGGCGGGGGAAGAACGGAAAAGGCAATGCCGCAGTCGGAATTCGACGACTTTTTGCACTACGCCGTGCTCGTGTCCTCGCAAGCGGAGGAAGAAATGCGTGCGGGCAATATTGCGCCGTCGCCCTATAAAGGCGCATGCGATTATTGCAAGTGCAGGGGAGCGTGCGGGTTTGTGGGCGCGCCCCGAAAAGAAAACGGCGTGAAGTGCAAAGAGATCGCACGCATCGCAAAGGAGGTCACGCCGTGAACTTGACACCCGAACAACAGGCCGCTATTACGACTACGGGCAAGGTCATCGTGTCCGCATCCGCGGGAAGCGGCAAGACCTTTGTCATGATCAACCGCCTCGTCCGTCTCGTGCTCGGCGGCGTGAGCGTAAAGAACGTACTCGTTCTCACCTTTACCAACAAGGCGGCGGCACAGATGCGCGATAAGCTTCGCCGTGCGCTCATCGAAAAAATCAAAGAGAGCGAGGGCAAAACGCGCGACAGGCTGAAAGCCGAGCTCGACGCGCTCCCCCTTGCCGATATCGGCACCATACACGGGTTCTGCGCGCGGCTCGTGCGCACCCGCTTTTACTTAACCGACGCCGACCCCAACTTCCGCATTATTTCCGCAGACGACGCAGAAGGGCGTGCGCTCTCCGCACGTGCGATTACCGAAGTATTCGAGGAAGCGTACGAACAGGGGAGCGAGGAGTTTTCCGAATTGCTGTCCGTCTACTTCCGCAAGAAAAAGGACGCGCGGTTGAAAGACGCGGTCGTCGGGCTTTACCAAAATGTCCGCACGCTCGGCGCGGAGGGCGACAAGGTGGAGAGCTGCCGCGAAATTCTCGCCCGCGTGGGGGAAGAGGATCTCTTCGACGAAGCGTGCAAAACGGTGAAGGAAGATTTCGCTTCCCGCGCCCGTACCGTCTTACAAAAGACGGAGGAACTGAGAAGCATTTTCGCGGACAAGAAGAGCGCGCTCACCGTGCTCGAAAACGTTGCGTTCTATGCAAACCGCGTGGTAGCAACAAATTTATTCGACTTGGCGGCAGAGGCGCAAACCGCGCCCACCATCGGGCGCATGCCCCACATGACGAAAGCGGAGGGGGACGAACTGCGCGCCCTGAAAGAGCTTTCCGCTTGCGCCAAAACGATAAAGGCAATCTATACAGACCTTGCGGGCATTGCGCCTAAGGAAACGGAATACGCCCGCGCAGAAAACGCGCGTCGCCTTGCCCGTTCCTTAAAAACGCTCGTGCTTCGCTATGAGGAAGAGTATTCCCGTTTGAAGCGGGAGGCGGGCGTGCTCGATTACGACGACTTGGAAAGCTACGCCCTGCTCGTGCTCAAAGACGAAGGGGCGCGGGAAGAACTTCGGCAAAAATACACCTATTTATTTGTGGACGAATATCAGGACGTCAACCCCGTGCAGGAAGCAATTCTTTCGGCAGTGTCGGGGGAGAACGTGTTTTTGGTGGGCGATTCCAAGCAAGCCATTTACGGCTTCCGCGGGAGCAGTTCCGCGCACTTCGAGGAAAAGGAAACAACTTTCTCCAAGGAAGAGGACGGGCACGCATTGAAGCTTTCCTCCAACTTCCGCTCCGCGTCTGAAGTGCTCGACGCTGTCAACCGCGTTTTCGAGCCGTTGATAAACGGCTATACGGACATGCGGAGCGGCGGGGCATATCCCGAGGGAAGCGGCGCGGTGCGCTTGCATTATCTCGAAGAAGAGGAAGAGGGAATCGAAGAGGCGCGCGGCGTGTACTCCGTGTTAGGGCGCGAAGGGCGCGAGGAGCGTGATCCGCTCGGCGAGGGCGTCGCCTCGGTCGTGATGAGCGAGCTCGGTAAACGTTGGTACGACGTGGAAGCCGTCAACGAAGAGACGGGCGAAAAGGGCGCGTACCGTTATATCGGTTACGGTGACATCGCCGTGCTTGCGCGCAACAACGTGGGGGACATGGAGCGCATCGTGCGCACGCTCTCCCGCTACGGCATTCCGTTCGTCACGTCTTCCAAAATCAACATTTGCGAAACCTTTGAAGTTCAGCTCGTGCTCGATTGGCTTAATTATTTAGATAACGGGCAGCAGGACGTGCCGTTCGTCTCCGCACTGCTTTCCGCAGTCGGCGGATTTACCGAAGAAGAGCTCACAAAAATACGGCTTCGCTTCCCCTCGCCGAATACCTTTTACGGGGCGGCGGAGGAGTACTCTGCGAAGATGGCGAACGCGCTTTCCATGAAGCTGAAAGACTTTACGCGCAAGGTAAACGCGCTCCGCACGGCGGCGCAGGCACTCACGGCGGCGGAGCTTATCAACCGCTTGCTCGCCATGGGCTTAGAAGCACAAATCGCCGCAAAAGAGGGGGGCATGTCGCGCCTTGCCCGCGTGCGGCGGCTGATCGGCGAAGCGGGAGAGGACGGATTGCACGCGTTTCTTGCCCGTTTGAGCGCGGGCGGCAACCGCATCGAATATGCGGAAAACGGCGGCGACGGCGCGGTGCAGGTGCTTACCATGCACGCGTCGAAAGGGTTGGAATTTCCCGTCGTCATTCTCGCAAGTCAGGACGTGCTTTTCCACGGCGCGGAGAAGGACGAGCTATGCTATACCAAAAAGTTTTTGGCGTCTCTGCGCAGTTTCGATATCGAGAATAAAGTTGTCTACGAAACGCTCATGCGGCGCGCCGCGGGCATTGTGCAAAAGCGGGAAGAACTCAAACAGCAAAAGAATTTGCTGTACGTAGCCATGACGCGCGCCCGCTGTCGTTTGCACGTTTTAGTCAAGCGCGGGGAACGCGCGCTCTCGCCCGAATTTGCAAACCGCTTTTCCGACTTGTACGATTTATCTTCGCTCGCTTGCGGGACGGAAGAAAGGGGAGAGGAGAAGTTCACTCCCGCGACCAACGCGGCGGTACTGCCGCAGGAGTGCGACGACATTTCCCAAATCGTCGGCGGCTTCGTCTATCCGTATGCGACCGACTACCCCGTAAAGAGCTCGGCGACCGCGCTACTCAATACGCACCCGCCCGTTACGGAAGAGGACGAAACGCAAAAGAGAGAGTACGCGGGCGCGGGCTATTCCACGGAAGAGGGCATTGCCTACCACGCATTTTTGGAGAACGTACAATTCGGCAAGCCTGTACAAGAAGAGCTTGCGCGCATGGCACGGGAGAGCTTGCTTTCGCCGGAACAGCTTGCGGCGCTCGACGCAACACGGTTAGAAAGAATCCTTGCAATGCCCGCCCTTGCCTGCCTTGCCGGCAAGCGAATATGGCGGGAGCGGACGTTCCTCGTGCGCTTGCCTTCGTCTGAGTTTTACGGAATGCATACAAACGCGAGCGAGGACGAAACGGTCTTTCAGGGCGCAATCGACCTCTTGGCGGAAACGGACGACGGCTATTTGATTGTGGACTACAAACTGTCGGGGCGGTCCAACGAGGGCATCCGCGAGCACTACGCGCCGCAAATTAAATTGTACAAAAAGGCGGTGGCGCGCATTCTCGGCGTAGACGAAAACAAAGTCAAGGCGGTCATTCTCAATATCGCCCGTTGCCAAGAAATTCAAATGTGAGTTTTTTCGACAAACTTCGCCGATAATTTACGGTTATATTTTGGTAAGATTGTCTATCATTGAATTGTCCCTGCCGCAGGAAGCGGTTTATAGGACAATCGGAGTTTTTATGGATATTTTTGTTAGCTTTTTGGATCAAGTAAAAGAGGTCGTGCCCGCGTGGGTGGGGCTTTGCGTCATTCCCGCCGCGCTCGTAGTTATTGCCGTGTTGTTGTGGCTGATCAACGGCAAGGCGGCGTTTTGGGGCGTAGCGGCAATCCTCGGCGGCGCGGGCTTTTTCGTCGTTGCCCTGCATGCGCAAACCACCGTCGCGCTGTGCTATCTTGCGCTCTACCTCGTGCTGAGCGGCGTGTTGCGGGTGCTTGTTTGCATTCCCTCGCCTGTTGGCGCAAAGAAGCGCGGCAGCCGCGACGAACGCATTTATAAGAAATTTTACGAACCGTTGAAAGCGGAACCCGCTACCCAGACGTCGAAGCCACCCAAGGTTGTCTGCTACGAACAGGCTCCCGCCGCACCCGCAACGACTACCGCTGCGGAAAGCGGAATGTCGCTCGGTTACGTGTCGGGGCTCATCACCCGCTTGAAGTCGGAACAGCTTTCTCCTACCGACCGGTTGGAAACGGAAGTTATCGAACGCACCGTAGAGGGCTATAAGAACAGGGAGCTCACGGAAGAAGAGCTCGGCGTACTCAACGATTGTTTGGCTACTATTTTAAAACTTACCGCAAAATATAAATTGTAAAAAGAAATAAGC
>CAMWUS010000040.1 GCA_947177495.1 uncultured Clostridia bacterium | reverse complement strand
GTATAATAATTGCAATCCGAGTGTGCTACGCGGTCGCGGCGTACTTTGGTACGATGAGGAAAGTCCGGGCATCGCAGGGCAGGACGCCGGATAACGTCCGGTGAAGGCGACTTTAAGGAAAGTGCAACAGAAATAAACCGCCGCGTTTAGCGGTAAGGATGGAAAGGCGAGGTAAGAGCTCACCGACGGGACGGTAACGCCCCGTGCCATGTAAACCCCGTCCGATGCAAGTTTGGGCTCTATTCACACGGGTTGCCCGCCCGAGTAGAGCCGTGAATAACGCTAGAGCCTATCGGCAACGGTAGGCGTAGATAAATGACCGCGCACGACAGAACCCGGCTTATCGGCACATCTCGGATAACTTAAAAAGTAAAATGCCCCGCGTATTCGTGCGCAGGGCATTTATCTATATTCACACATTGTAACGAGGTGCTAAAATTATTTGGAAAGGATTGACAGCACGGCGAAAAAGCGGTATAATATTATCGGTGAAAAATATACAAAGTACGGAGACGGTTCCAATGCAATTAGTTACCATGTTTCGAGAAATTTTCGGCGCGCCTGCGGAAGAAATTTGTTCTGCGGCGGGGCGGGTAAATTTAATCGGGGAACACGTGGATTACTGCGGCGGCAGGGTATTACCTGCTGCGCTATCGCTCAAATGCCGCGTTGCGGTGCGTAAGAACGGGACGAACGTTCTCCGCGTGGCGGCAACGGATATCCCTGAAATCGTGGAAATCGATTTGAATGCGCCCGAAAATTATAGGGACCTCAAATGGGGCAACTATCAGGCGGGCGTTGTAAACGAAATGAAAAAGGCGGGCTACCGTCTCGTCGGTTGCGATATTCTATACGATTGCACGGTGCCGTTCGGCTCGGGGCTTTCTTCGTCGGCGGCAATCGAGGTGGCTACCGCATACGCGCTTGCAAAAGCGGGCGGCAATAAAATAGACAAAACCGACCTTGCCGTTCTCTCGCAGAAAGCGGAGAACAACTATTGCGGCGTAAACTGCGGCATCATGGATCAGTTCGTATCGGCAAACGGCAAGGCAAAACACGCGCTTTTGTTAAACTGCGCAACTTTGGAATACGAATATCTCCCGCTCGATTTAAAAGAATGTGTGCTTGTGCTCACCAACTGCAACAAGCCGCACAACCTTATCGTAAGCAAATACAACGAACGCCGCGGCGAGGTGGACAAAGCTTTGTTACTATTGAAAAAGCGCATTCCCAACATCTCCTGCTTGGCGGACGTAAAACCCTATCAAATAGAAGAAAACCGCTCGGTACTCACGCCCTTGCTTTACCGCCGTGCGCGCCACGTGGTGGGCGAGTGCGACAGAGTGCGGCGGAGCGCCGAAGCGCTTAGAACGGGCGACTTGGAGCTGTTCGGTCGGCTGTTGAACGAATCGCACCGTTCCTTAAAAGAGGACTACGAGGTGACGGGAATCGAGCTCGATACGCTTGCTAGCGCCGCGCAGAATTCTCCCGAATGCCTGGGCTCGCGCATGACGGGCGCGGGCTTCGGCGGTTGCACCGTGAGCCTCGTGCGCAAGACGGGTTTGGAGCGTTTCAAAGAAAACGTCGGCAAAGAATATACGGATAAAATCGGCTACGCGCCTACGTTCTACGTCGCGGAAGTCGCAGACGGTATTATCGATGAAGGAGAGGTAAAAGAATGAACCACGAAAAAATCGATTTGTATGAGGTAAGCGGACAAAAGCGCGGGAACTGCAAGAAAGGGTATTTGTACTCCTACGTTCCCTACCTTTCTAAGGAGGTGCGCCCCAAGACGCGCCCTGCAATGATTATTTGTCCCGGCGGCGGATACGAGTTCTGTTCCGACCGCGAAATGGAGCCCATCGCGGTGCGCTTTATGGCGGCGGGCTTTGCCGCTTTCGTGCTCGATTACGAGGTACATACTGCGCACCCCGTGCCGCTTATGCAGGCGAGCATGGCAATTAAATACGTAAGGGACAACGCGGCGCGCTACGGGGTCGATCCCGCGCATATTGCGGTAATCGGATTTTCCGCAGGCGGGCATTTGGCGTGCAGCCTTACCACGCTGTATGCGGAAGGCGCCGAGCTGTTGGGAACAAAGGCGGAAATCACTCGTCCCGACGCGGCGGTGCTTTGCTATCCCGTTATTTCCGGAAAAGAGGGCGTGATGCACGAGGGGACGCTCAACGTCATTTCGGGAGGGGACAAGAAGCTCCGCGAAAAGCTTTCTCTCGAAACTCGCGTCACGAAAGACACTCCGCCCGCGTTCATTTGGCACACCCAAACGGATGATTGCGTTTTGGTGGAGAACTCGTTCCTGCTCGCGGCGGCTTACCGCAAAGCGGGCGTGCCGTTTGAACTACACGTTTTCGAGCACGGTCGGCACGGGTTGTCGCTTTCCAACTACGAAACGGGCGACACGGACGACAGCAATTCCATCATTCCCGAAATTGCGGTTTGGGTGGACCTTGCGCTTACCTGGCTGAAAAACAGAGGCTTTGCGGCGCTTTCCGTTGCGCGCTGAAAAAGCAGTTGTAATAATGATAAGAATTTATAGATATTTGATAAAAATAGATATATACGGATAAATTCTGATATGTTATCATAGACGCAAACATTTAAAAGGAGAAATCATCATGAACGTTTTGGTAACGGGCGGAGCGGGCTATATCGGCTCGCACACGGTAGTGGAGCTATTAAGCGAGGGCTACGGCGTAGTCGTCGTCGACAATTTTGCGAATTCCAAAGAGGAATCTCTTCGCCGCGTGGAGCAAATCACGGGCAAGAAAGTAACTTTCTACAAAAAGGACGTGCGCGACCGCGCCGCCTTGGTCAAAATCTTCAAAAAGCATAAAATCGATTGGGTCATTCACTTTGCGGGTTTAAAAGCCGTGGGTGAGAGCGTGCAAAAACCCCTCGAATATTACGACAACAATTTGGTTTCTACGCTCGTGCTTCTCGAAGTCATGCGGGAATTCGGCGTGAAGAATTTCGTGTTCTCTTCCTCGGCAACCGTGTATGGCGATCCCGAAGAACTGCCCTTGAAAGAGACAACGAAGTTGAACCCCACGACCAACCCTTACGGCACTTCCAAAGCCATGCAGGAGCAAATTTTAAAAGATTTGTGGGTAGGCGACAACAGCTGGAATTTGGTGCTTTTGCGCTACTTCAATCCCGTCGGTGCGCACGAGAGCGGGCTGATCGGCGAAGACCCCAAGGGCATTCCCAACAACTTGATGCCCTACGTGGCGCAGGTTGCGAGCGGGAAATTGCAGTGCATCGGCGTGTTCGGCAACGATTACAATACGCCCGACGGCACGGGTGTGCGCGACTATATCCACGTCGTGGACCTTGCAAAGGGACACGTTGCGGCAATCAAGGCGATGAAGGACGCAGGCGTTCATATCTTTAACCTCGGTACGGGCAACGGATACAGCGTGCTCGACATGGTGAAAGCGTTCTCCAAGGCGTGCGGAAAGGAGCTTCCTTACCAAATCAAGCCGCGCCGCGCGGGCGACATTGCCGCCTGCTACGCTTCCAGCGAAAAGGCGGAAAAAGAGCTCGGTTGGAAGGTGGAGCTCGACCTCGAAGCGATGTGCCGCGACCAGTGGAACTGGCAGAAAAACAACCCCAACGGCTATTCAAAGTAACTACGGAGAAAAAACATGAAACGGAAATTTTTGATTACTTGCGTGCTGTTTGCCGCCGTGACTAGCGTGTTTGCGCTTACTGCCTGCGACGGCGGGCACACCCATTCGGGTAACACAATGCGGCGGAACGACAGCGAACATTTCAAAGTTTGTGCCGAATGCCAAGCGTATTACGACGAAGAGGCGCATACTCCCGTGGACGGCGTTTGCACCGTTTGCGGATACGTTGTGGGGTACACGCAGGGCTTGGAACTGCAATATCTACACGGCGGCGGATACGCCGTAACGGGTTTGGGCACGGCTACTGAAGCGCAAATTGTAATTCCTTCTTACTATGTCTACGAACCCGTGATTGCGATTTCGGAGAGAGCGTTCGAGAACTCAGCGATTAAGAGCGTCGTTATTCCCGATACGGTAACCAAAATCGAGGACAGAGCGTTTAGCGGTTGTACCGCACTTGAAAGCGTTACCTTCGGCGCGCATACCGAGGAGCTTGGAAGCGCCGTTTTCAAAGGGTGTACTGCGTTGAAAGAAATGGTTTTGCCGCAGGGTATTCCTGCCATTAACGACCACTTGTTCGAAAGCTGTACCGCTTTAAAAAGCGTAACGGTGCCGGACAGCGTGAAGAAAATCGATTTTCAGGCGTTTATCTTCTGCGGTGCGTTGGAAGAGGTGATTGTTTCGGACGAGAGCAAGCTTGTTGAAATTGCAAACGGAGCGTTTAGCGATTGTAAGAAGCTGAAAACGTTCGAATTCCCGCAGGGCTTTCAAACGATAGGAAGCGGCGCGTTTGGCGGGTGCGAAAGCCTGAACAATATCGTCTTGCCTGACAGCCTTATCGACGTAGACGGTTTTGCGGGTTGCACTTCGCTCAGCACGATAAAGTTCGGCAACGCGGTCGAAACGATTGCAAAAAGCGCGTTCGAGCGTTGCGCGGCGTTGCAAGCGGTTTCGCTTCCTGCCACGCTGAAAAACATCGGTGCTTTTGCGTTTTCGAGTTGTAACGCTTTGGCGGATCTCTACTTCGCGGGAACGCAAACGCAGTGGGACGAGGTCGAACAAGGCGAGTTCTGGAACCAGAAAGAGGGCGACCCGATACACCTTCATATTAACGCTACGAACTAAGTACAAAGCTCGCAGGTTTCTGCGAGCTTCCTTTTGTAAAAACCGGTCGGGATAACGCGAAAAAACCCTTGACACGGGGGGGGGTAGTGTTATAATAGTAGTCGCTTCCTCTATTAAGATTAGGTAAACCAAATGAATATCATAGAAATCGAACATTTAAAAAAATATTACGGCGAGGTAAAGGCGGTAGACGATATTTCCTTTACCGTGAAGAAGGGCGAATTTTTCGCCTTTCTCGGTGTAAACGGTGCGGGAAAAAGCACGACTATTTCCATTCTCTGCGGCAGACAACCCGCAGACGGCGGAAGCGTGACGATTGACGGAATGTCGCTCGACGGGCATGCGGACGAGGTGAAGCGCAGGCTGGGCGTCGTGTTTCAGTCGAGCGTGCTCGACGCGCCTTTAACGGTTGCCGACAACCTCAAATACCGCGCTTCGCTGTACGGTATTCACGGCGAAAAGTGGCGGGCACAGCTCGAAAAGCTTACCGAGCTATTCGACCTTAGCGAGCTGTTGCGCCGTCCCGTGGGCAAGCTCTCGGGCGGACAGCGGCGGCGGGTAGACATTGCGCGCGCTCTCGTGCACGATCCCGAAATTCTCATTCTCGATGAGCCGACGACGGGGCTCGACCCGCAGACGCGGCAGTCCGTTTGGAGCATCGTTCACCGCCTGCGCAAGGAGCGGGAAATGACGGTGTTTCTCACCACGCACTACATGGAAGAGGCGGCGGACGCGGACAGAGTCGTCATTCTCGACGGCGGTAAAATCCTTGCCGACGCCACGCCGTTGGAACTCAAAAATACCTATACGGGCGACTATATCACCTTTTACGGCGCAAGCGAAGAAGAGCTTGCGGTGCTCGGCGCGAGCGTGGAGCGCGTAGGGGAAGCCTTCCGTTTGGAAGTGAAAAACACGGCGGAGGCGACGGAGCTTGTGCTCAAACACCCCAAGCTGTTTCGCGATTACGAAATTACCAAAGGCAAAATGGACGATGTGTTCCTGCGCGTAACGGGCAAGAGCATCGGCGCAACGGGTGCGGAGGAGAAGAGATGACGCTGAAAGATTTGATTGTACGCAACTGTAAGTTGTATTTTAAAGATAAGGGTTTGTTTTTCTCTTCGCTCATCGCTCCGATCATTCTGTTTTTCCTGTTCGTTGCATTCCTTGGCGGCGTGTATAAAGACAGCCTGTTGAGCGTATTCGAAGGAGTTGAAATCGAAAGCAGGCTTGTAAACGGTTTTGCGGGCGGGTGGCTGATGTCCTCCCTGCTTGCGGTGAGTGCGGTCAGCATCGCCTTTACCGCAAACTGCGTAATGGTGCAGGACAAGATGACGGACAGATACGCCGACTTTTGCGTGTCTCCCGTCAAGCATTATCAGCTCGCGCTCGGGTACTATATTGCGACTGCGCTCGTGACTTTGCTCGTCTGTTCCGTTGCGCTCGTGGTGGGATATATCTACCTTGCCATTGTGGGGTGGTATCTCACGTTTACCGACGTCGTGCTTACCATTCTCGACACGGTTTTGTTGGTGCTGTTCGGCACTTCGCTCTCTTCCATCGTGTGCAAGTTTTTAAAATCGCAGGGCGGAATTACGGCGGTGGAAGTTATCGTGTCGGCGGCTTACGGCTTTTTATGCGGCGCGTATATGCCGATTGCTTCCCTTGCAGACGCAATCGGGAAAACGCTTTCCTTCCTGCCCGGCACATACGGAACTTCGCTTTTGCACGAGCACTTTATGGGCGGCGCAATCGACGAAATTTGTTCGGGGCTTGCGGGCGGCGACGTTTACGCCCAGAGGACGAGAGAGGGCTTCGATTGCGTGATTTCCTTCTTCGACAACGCCGTTCCCGAGTGGGCGTGCTATCTCATTATATCGATTACCGTTGTGCTCTTGATTGGATTATATATCTTGCTCGTTGCAAGTCCGTGGAAGAAGCGTTCGAAAAAAGTTCATTCTTCGTAATTTTTACGGAAAAGCCGCAAAAATCACCAAAAAAAACTATTGACAATGCGAAGAGGGCGGAATAGAATTAAATTGTAATTTGCGTTGAATTTCGTTTGGAGGGGCTTATGACAGAGCAAGCAATTTTTCCCGAAATGGGGGAAGAAATCGTGCGGGCGGAAGGGTTGAGAAAGACTTTTACGCTCTCGCGGAAACAGCAGAAAATAGAAAAGACGGGCATTACGAGAAAGACCGCCGTAGACGGATTGAGCTTTTCCGCCTACCGCGGGCAAATCTACGGCTTGCTCGGACCCAACGGCGCGGGCAAGACGACCACTCTGCGCATTCTCTCCACGCTCATCCGCCCCGACGCGGGTGATGCGTTCGTGTGCGGGTGCTCGGTGCTTAAAGAACCGCAAAAGGTGCGTGACAAAATCGGGTTCATGACGAGCGAGTTAAAGCTCGACGGATTTTTTACGCCCGACTATCTGTTCCGCTTTTTCGGGGAAATGCACGGCGTAGACAAAGACACGATAGAAAAACGCAAGACGGAGCTGTTCTCCCGTTTCGGCATCGATAAATTCGCGCAGGTGCGCGTGAAAGATTTGTCCACGGGCATGAAGCAGAAAATCTCGCTTGTTGTGTCTATCGTACACGATCCCGACGTCATCATTTTCGACGAGCCTACCAACGGGTTGGACGTGCTCACCGCCAAGGTGGTTACCGACTTCCTTGCCGAACTGAAAAACATGGGCAAGAGCATTATTTTGTCTACGCACATTTTCTCGCTTGTGGAAAAGCTGTGCGACAGGGTGAGCATCATCATCGACGGAAAGTCGGTCGCCGACGGCACCTTGGAGGACATTTGCGCGGGCGATACCTTGGAGAGCAAATTCTTCGAAATTTACAAAAACGTGAAGGGGGATGAACTATGAAATTACTTGCACTCATGAAAAAAGAATTTCACCGTTTCTTTCACGACCCGCGTTTGATTATTACCATGCTCATTCCCGGGCTTCTCATCTTCTGCATTTATTCCATTTTGGGTAGCGCTCTTTGGGGTGAAGACGAGACGGGGTACAGCTTTCACGTGTACGTAAGCGGGGAATCCGCGCTCGGCACGATGGTGGAAGAGGTGGTCGGCGACGGGTGGAAGATGACGCCCGCCGAGGATATCGAAGCTGCGAAAAAGCAGGTGGAAGAGGGCGAGGCGACTGCGCTCGTCGTGTTCTCCGAAGACTTCGACGAAAAGATGGCAAACTACACTCCCGCAAGCGGCGAATCTGCGCCCGCAATCGTCATTTACTATAATGCGGCGGACGAGGGCAGCCTTGCTTTTTACCAGTTGGCGACGACGGCGTTCGACCTTTACGAACAGCAAATCAGCAACAAGTTCAATATCGTACCGCACAACTATGCTACGGACACCGATATTGTGACTTCCATGATGAGCGGGCTGTTGCCCTTCCTTGTGGTCATCTTCATTTTCTCCGCGTGCATGAGCGTTACGCTCGAATCGGTTGCGGGGGAGAAAGAGCGGGGCACGCTTGCAACCATTCTTATCACGTCCGCGCGGCGTTCCGACGTAGCGCTTGGAAAAATAATTCCGCTCAGCTGTATCTCGGCAATCGGCGCGACGTCGAGCTTCCTCGGGGTAATTTTGTCTTTGCCCAAGCTCATGGGAATGTCGATCGGCGGGTTCATGACGAGCTTCGGGTTTGTTAGCTATCTCGCTTTGTTCCTGCTTATCCTCAGCGTAGTGCCGCTCATCGTATCGCTTGTGTCTGTCGTTTCCACCTATGCGAGATCGGTAAAAGAGGCTTCCGCTTATACGAGCGTGGTGATGATTCTCACCATGGTGCTCTCTATCGTGTCCGCCTTTATTAGCGGTATCGGCGATTGGATCGTAGTCGTGCCCGTACTCAATGCGGTGGTGTGTATGCAGAGCATTCTCACGGGCAGTATGATGATTTGGCAGACTTTTGTTTCCGTCGGCGTCAACCTCGTGTACACTGCGCTGTTGGTGTTTGCCATTTCCAAAATGTTTTCCAGCGAACGCATTATGTTCGGTTCGTAATCACTTTATAAACGCACTCCCCCTGCGAATACCGCAGGGGGAGTTTTGCTTTGCGATGGGGAACAACAAAAAATACTTTTTCCGATAAAAAACTTTTAGAAAAACCATGCTATTTTTCGTAGAATATGGTATTATTACATATAATGGCTTAAGCAAGGAGGGGGTATGACGCCGAAGGACAAACTCGATCCAAAAATCGACGCGGATAAAGCGTGGTATCTCGCTTTGCTCGACGAAGAGAAGCAAACGGCGTACGAAGAGGAGCACCTCGCCGCCGTTCTTTCCTGCTTGAAGTCGTTCTACGTTGCCCGTATTCGCGGGCGTATTCTCGCGCTTAAAGCGGAAATCGCCGAAATCAGAGGGCGGGAAAGTTATTCCGCGGAGGACTACCGCACTATTTTAGAAAAGAATGCGGAAATCGCGTCGGAGACGAAAAAACTCAACGCCTATAAATGCTTTTTCTCTGAGCCGTATTTCGCCCGCATGGACGTAACCGACGAGAAAGAGGGCTACAACAGCTATTATATCGGCAAGAAAGGGGAAGTCAATTTGGAAATCGTAGACTGGCGCGCACCGCTTCCGTGTCGTTATTATCAGA
>CAMWUS010000039.1 GCA_947177495.1 uncultured Clostridia bacterium | reverse complement strand
AGTCCTCTTCCGTCAAAACCACTTCGCCGTCCAAATCGACGGTATAGCTTCCGCCACCGCGCACCGCTTTTACGACCTCGCCCGCGTTGCAGTTCGCCAAAAATTCGCCGATTGCTTTCAACTTCTTTCCGTACTTCGGTCCAAGCGTTTTGAGTTGCGGTTTGAGCGTAAAGCGCACGAGCTGTTCCGCGTTTTTCGACACGGTAAGCTTTTTCACGTTGAGCTCGTCGAGCGCAACTTCCGCAAGCTCGCCATTGAGCCCCAAGGGGCGTTCGCTCGCCACGATCATTTCCGCAAGAG
Organism: uncultured Clostridia bacterium; assembly: GCA_947177495.1. GTDB lineage: Bacteria > Bacillota > Clostridia > Christensenellales > Borkfalkiaceae > Gallimonas. The sequence continues at coordinate 9,129 of CAMWUS010000039.1, read as the reverse complement.
GCTGGCGGTTTTTGATTGCGCTCGAATTGCGCGCCGCGCGCCCGAGCACTACCACCGACAATACGTCCTCCATACCCGCTTCCAACGCAGAGTCTACGGCGCTCTCGTCGCAGACGGGGAAGTCGCACAAATGCACGGACTTGGGCGCAGTCTTATCAAACGCTGGCACAAGGTTTTGATAGATCATTTCCGACATGAACGGCGTAAACGGCGCAGTGAGCTTGGCAAGCGTGACGAGCACGGTATAGAGCGTGGTATACGCCGCCGCCTTGTCTTCCGTCATCTCGCTTCCCCAATAGCGTTCGCGTCCGCGGCGCACGTACCAGTTGGAGAGCTCGTCGGAGAAATCCTGAATTTCCCGCGCGCTGTCGGTAATGTCGTATTCCGCCAAATATTTATCCACCCGCTTCACGAGGGTGTTGAGCTTGCTCAATACCCACTTATCCATGAGGGTGAGTTTGCAATTTTTCAGTTGATATTTGGAAGGGTCGTAGCCGTCGATTTCCGCATACAGCGTGAAGAACGCATAGCTGTTCCACAGCGTGCCCTGATACTTGCGCTGTACTTCGGATACCGCCTCTTCGCCGAAACGCGAAGGGATCCACGGGAAGCTTCCCGTATAGAAATACCAGCGCACGGCGTCCGCGCCCTGCTTGTCAAGCACGCTCCAAGGGTCTACCACGTTCCCCTTGTGCTTGCTCATTTTTATGCCGTTGGCGTCGTTCACGTGCCCCAAAACGATACAGTTTTTAAAGGGCGCGCGATCGAACAAAATGGTGGAAATGACGAGCAAGGTATAGAACCAACCGCGTGTCTGATCGACCGCTTCCGAAATAAAGTCGGCGGGGAAAGTCTCTTCGAACAGGTCTTTGTTCTCGAACGGATAATGATACTGCGCAAACGGCATGGAGCCCGAATCGAACCAACAGTCGATGACTTCGGGCGTGCGCTTCATGACACCGCGGCAGTGCGGGCACTTGCATTTTAAGCTGTCGAGGTAAGGGCGGTGCAATTCGATATTTTCGGGCGCGCCGCACTTTTCAGCAAGCTCCTTGCGGGAACCGATCACCTCGATTTCTCCGCAATCCTCGCACACCCAAACGGGCAACGGGGTACCCCAATAACGGTCGCGGGAAAGCCCCCAGTCGATGACGTTTTCGAGGAAGTTCCCCATTCTCCCCTCTTTGATGCTCTCGGGGATCCAGTTGACGGAGCGGTTGGAGGCAATCAGCCTGTCCTTTACCGCCGTAGTCTTAATGAACCAGCTTTCACGCGCGTAGTACATCAGCGGCGTGTCGCACCGCCAGCAATGGGGATAATCGTGCTCGAAGGGAAACGCTTTAAACAGCTTGCCCTGCGCCTTTAACATGTCGAGCACAACCTTGTCCGCTTTCTTCATGAACAGCCCGTCAAGCTCGGGGCAACGCCCGTCGAATTTGCCCTGTTCGTTTACAAGTGCCAACACGGGAAGCCCGTAGTTTCTACCCACGTTGTAGTCGTCCTGTCCGAACGCAGGGGCGATATGCACCACGCCCGTGCCGTCCGTCAGCGTAACATAGGTATCGCAGACGACCTCGTAAACACGCTTCCAACCCTTCTGCGCCTGCAAATCGGCTTGCGCATACGGGAAAAGCGGTTCGTACGCAATGCCCTCGTACTGTTTGCCCGTGCGCTTTTCAACTACGGTGTATTCTTCGAAGAATTTGGAAACGAGCGCTTCCGCCAAAATGTAGTGCGCGCCGTCCGCCTCGATTTCGACGTAGATTTCATTGGGGTTCATACAGAGCGCCACGTTGGAAGGAAGCGTCCAAGGCGTGGTCGTCCAAGCAAGGATAAACGTGTTGTCCTTTCCCTTTACCGCAAACCGCGCCACGGCGGAAGTCTCTTTTACGAGCTTATAGCCCTGCGCCACCTCGTGCGAGGAAATCGCCGTTCCGCAACGGGGGCAATAGGGAACGATTTTGTGCCCCTTGTACAACAGCCCTTTCTTGTGGATTTCTTTGAGCGCCCACCATTCCGATTCGATATAATCGTCGTGATACGTGACGTAAGGGTGATCCATGTCCACCCAATAGCCCACGCGCGCAGACATTTTTTCCCACTCGTTCTGATACTTCCATACCGATTGCTTGCACTTTGCAATGAAAGGCTCGATGCCGTATTTCTCGATATCCTGCTTGCCGTCCATGCCGAGCGTTTTTTCCACTTCGAGTTCCACGGGAAGCCCGTGCGTATCCCAGCCCGCCTTGCGTAAAACGTGCTTTCCCTTCATGGTTTGATAGCGCGGAATAATATCCTTCATAACGCGCGTTAAAATATGTCCGATATGCGGCTTTCCGTTCGCCGTCGGAGGACCGTCGAAAAAGGAGAATTCCTTTCCGCCCTCGTTCTTTTCGATAGACTTTTCGAAAATCCCGTTTTGTTCCCAAAACTCGATGATCTCTTTTTCGCGTTCTACGAAATTCAAAGACGTGTCTACTTTCTTGTACATATAAACCTCCTATGCAATGTTCACAAATAAGTTCACGAAATTTCTTTGCTTGACGCGCAAAGAAATTTCCGTGATTTGAGGGAAACCGCATCTGCACGCGCTACGCGCTAACAGACGAGTATTTCCCTCTGCGGGCGAATATTAGGGGCGCACGATATACTTCGCCCGCATTCACCCTTCCTGCACAAGTCGAATGAGTTCGACAAATGCCGTCCCGCAGCGGCGGGTAACCCGCCTCGCGGAAAAAATTGCAACTTAGCTGCAAGCTCACGACTTTTTTCGTCTTGCGAAAAAAGTGTGAAAAAGCCTCCGCGTTTCGGAATACGCGAAGGCATTTTAACCACCAAAACAAACTATCATTTGCCGCAGAGATAACGGACTGCGAACCCGTGCGGAGTTACTGTAAGTTCTCCCCGCAGGCTGAGAGGTGATACCCGTTTGCCGCCGAATTATCCCCTTTCACCTTGCGGGACTCTCTGTAAATTCTCCTTGCAACGGACGCGTCCTCTATAAACGCCGATGTTCAATTAACAGTATTATAACTTGCTTTTTTAAAAAAGTAAAGCGTTTGCGCAAAAAATTTGTAAAAGCTTTTGGCTTAACCGAAAAGCCCTTTGCGCGCGCGAATCTCTTTTACCGAGAACCCCGCCTCTATCACGCAAGCGGAAAGCGCTTCGTCGGGCAAGCTCGTTTCCACGAAAATAACGCCCTTTTTGAAATTCGCCTTCGCACCGCTCACGCCGTCCAATAAAAGCAGCTTTTTCTCCGCGCGTTCCGCACAGCGCTTGCAACACATACCCTCTACTTCGATTACCCGTTTCATACATTTATAGTAACATATTTCGGGAAAAAGGTAAAGCGTTTTCCGTTTGCGTTTGCCAAATATCCCCTGTGCGTAAAATTTTAAGAAACCGCTTCCCAAAACTTGCTTTTTTTCTGCAATTTTGCTATACTAAGTAAGACACCTGCGGTGTACGGAGTGCGCGAAAACGTAATCCACAAAAATCATTCGGGAGCTTGAGTCGGCTGGGCTATGCAAGGTCTGAGATAATCGGAAAGTCAGATGCCCTTTCGCTCGGCACCCACCTGCGAGAAGCGGGTTAACCTTTTGCGCTCTGCGGCACAGGCGGATGTCAATTTGTTTTTGCAAAATTTTCTTGTTTTGTACCGAAAAACGGTTGCAAGATGATAAGAAATATGTTATAATCACCCATGCAATCGCCTGTTAGGCATTGCGAATAAAACAAAATATCACGGCCTTGTGGTCAAGCGGTTAAGACGGCGCCCTCTCACGGCGCAATCCCGGGTTCGATTCCCGGCAGGGTCACCAAGCGGAACTCAACTGAACACGGTAAAGTGAACAGTTGAGTTCTTTTTTTGCGTTTTTTAGGTTGTTTCAGATAAACAGCAAGATTGTATAGGCAGTTTTCTCTACCTCGCCGCCGAAAGTATGCCTGTCTATTTCAAGCACGATTTCCTTTTCATAAAAAACAAAGTCCCGATGGCTGTCCGTGCCATCGGGATCGTTCTTTGTATAATTGCAGTAGATTTCGATTTTGTCATTGTATAAGACTACTTTTTTCACGAAGATATCCAACAACGGTTTTGGAGTCATTTTCATCGCAGTAAGCAAATAGTCGATTATTTGCGCTTTCGTCAACGCCGTTTTCTCCCGTGTCTTTTCTATCGTGATTTTCATTTCAAGCTCGGCTTTCTTTTCTTCCAAATGCTCCAACCGTTCTTTCGTGGACTGCGTATAAATACCTTGCTCCATTGCGCTTAAAAGGTTGTTGATTGCCTTTTCCGTTTCGTTGTATTCGGCTGTCAGTAGTTTCAACACCGATGTGTCTTCCAAAGTCTTTTTGTTTTGCTCTAATATCTTATCTGCCAAATAATCCAAATCGGTTTTGTTAAACGCTTCGACTACGGCATCAATTACGAGTTGTTCTATCAGCTCTTTGCGAATCGGTGAAAGTGTACAGCCCGATTTTGTCTTTCTTCCGTTGCAACGATAATAGCGCATTATTTTGCCGCTCTTAGACGTTCCCGAATCGGAACTCACGGGCTTTCCGCAATAGCCGCATATCAACTTGTTTTTGAGTAAATAACAGACGTCTTGCTTGTGTTTGCCGTACTTGTTATTATCCGCTTTTCGCTTTACGGTTTCAAATACGTCTTTGGAAACGATTGCGGGATAGATATTCGTGAACACCTCTTCGCCGTGTCGGAAGATACCCGCATACTTCTCATTGGTTATCATGCGGTAGAACGTTGTTTTTGCAAACGGCTTCCCGCGATATAGAACGCCTTGCTCGTTCAGTTCGTCTATGATCGTTTTACCGAGCTTTCCATTCGCATATTCCGTGAATATCCGCCTTACGATTTGTGCTTCGTCCTCATAAATAACGACCTTCCTGTTTTCTACACGATAACCATACATCACCGTTCCGCCGGGAAAGTTCCCTTTATTACGGGTTTCCCGCATTCCTCGCGTAACCTTTTGCGAAAGCTCTGCCGAATAGTATTGGTTCATACCCTCTAACAAACTTTCAAGGATGATCCCTTCGGGCGTGTCGGGGATATTTTCCATCGCTGAAACAAGCTTTACGCCGTTGCTTTTCAATGTGTGGCGGTGCATTGCCGTTTCGTACTTATCGCGGGAGAACCGATCCAACTTATAAACAATAACGTAATTCCACGCTTTCTTGGAGCTGTCACGCAGCATTTTCTGGAACGCTTCGCGCTTATCGTTCGTGCCCGTGGTAGCCCTGTCTATGTAAGTATCGACGATAACGATTTCATTTCGTTGTGCGTATTCGTTACACATTCTGAGCTGACCTTCGATAGACTGTTCCGTTTGCTTGTCACAAGAATATCTCGCATAGATAACACCTGTTTTCATATTGCCTCCTTAACAAGAATTATTTTAGCGGATTGCTCGGGAAAAGTGAATAACATCACCCGTACTTTATTTGTACAAAACACAACATTACCCATCACTTTACCAACCTTTTCATAACATTTCTTGACCTTTGTTTGACAGAACTTCATTTTACCTGACATACCAAAACTCCTTGATTTTTATTTTGTCTTTCGACAAGGGGCGAACAAAACGGAAACGCATAGGCTTTCCTCTGATAATCTTTCCGCTCGCTTTTCGTCAAGGGCAACAAAGTTGCTCTGTACTACCCTTGACGGAAAGTGCGTTTTCGTTTAAGCTCCGCCGCTCGAAAGACAAAATGAGTATAATACATGAACTCGCAGACATTTTGCGCCTTTCAAAAATTTTTCGGTCTTACATTAAACTACCGTTGTGAAGGGTAACTTCACAACGGGAAAAATTTCTCTCGTTATAACAAGCACACGCGCAAGTGTCATAGCCCCAACTTTTAAGTAAAAATCGGTCTCAGAAAATACGCTCGTTAAAGCAAGCACTTGCGACTGTATCAAACACGCTCTGCTTGTATCAAGACAAGCGCACGCGCCACAATCAATCAATGAGATTGGACTATAGTGAGCAATCAAGAATACCGCCTTCAAATCGCCATTAAAGGCGGAACAGGCGTTCACCCGCGCAACTTATCCAAAGACGAGAAACGACGGTTCTACAGTAGAAAAGAAAACGAATAACGGGGAAGCGGCGACGGCGGAAAAAATCGGGGCTTCGCAAGCGGCTCAGCGCGAACCCCGATTTCGCCGTCGCTTTCCGTTTCGGCTGTTTTCCTGTTTCGTTTGGTTGCGTGGCGCGTGTGCTTGGCCGCGCCGCGTAGCGGCGCGCTTGTATCAAGACAAGCACACGCGCCACGCTCAAAGGGGAACTAAAGGTGTACAAAAGGTGGACGCAAAGTGTACTATTTAGGTAGAAAACGGCGTGGTTTATTACCCGTAAATTGCCGTATATCTTTGACGCATTTTAATGAAATATTCAAATACCGTGGATTGCGCTCTTGCAAGGATTCTTCCTATCTCGGGGTAACTCAATCCCGCCATACGGCATTCGAGAGCGACTTTCATATTGTCCGTTAAATTAAGGCTTTCTACGATCTTATCGCATTGGGCATAGTCCTGCTTGACCTCTTCTTTTAGTTCAATCTTGGGCTCATTCGCAAGCGTTAAGTCTTCAAGGCTTCTGCTACGGTAATAATCGCTCCATTTTCTGTTTATCAGTTTCATCATCTTTTTGATGCAAGCAATTCTAATTGTTATCTTCTTGCCTTTCTTGGTATAGTCTATAAGGTCGTTCAAATGTCGTCCGTAATGTTCGCAAAGGCACAGCGCACATTCCTGCACCAAATCGTAACCGTCGCTTAATATGCGGTTTACATCGTTTCTGTTTTTGATATCTATATATAAATCTGCATATATTTTCTGCATACGGCTTCCCATGTAGCTAATAAGATACCGCGTTTCCGTAAATGCTATGAGTTCCGACATAACGAATACATTATCAGGCGAGATTTCTTCTTTGAGAACGTCATAATTAAAGGGCTTTGAACCTCGTTCGTTCTCTTGTATTTTCCCTCCGCACACGATTTCCCCGTTTACCTTTGCTTTCGTGTAAACTCTTTTGTCCATTTTCGTTTCCTCCGAAATCTTTTATCTTCGCCTTTTCGGCAGGGCGACAAGAGCATAGGACTTCATGCGGGGAAACACATTGAACGGCGTAATTGTTGAAGTCAACGGTGGCGGTTAAGGTTATTTTTCTATTGCGCGATTAGCCACTCACAAAAAATTGCATAAAAAGAAAAACACCGAACATAAAAATTCGATGTTTCAAAACAGTATTCAGTTCGATTTCAAAGCCAAAGCAATTTTTTGCCCGTTGACTTCAACGAAGGACTATGCTACAACAAGCCCTGCAAAAAGGGAAATTACAAAGGAAGCGGAAAATCATTTATAGGTTAATTGCGTTTCCAATAACAATCACAATAAGTTGACATTACATAGCCTGCCGCAATGGAAGGGTTAGAAAATCCTCACTCGGAATATATAAATTATCTCCATACCATTCCTCGAAATTCTCAAAAATTACGCTCCGTAGCCTTGAACAACCTAAAAAGGCTCTCTTCCCCATTTGGGATATACTGTTTGTGATTGTAACGATTGTCAAAGCGCTACAATTATAGAATGTGCTCAGTTCAATGCTTATTACATAACCAAGAACAATAATTTCCGCTACTGCCCTATCATTTACACCCGTAATAGAACATGAGGTTTGAGTTGAATTAAGCTTGAAGTTTAACATAGCAGGATCAAGCTCATATTTAGCAACATATGTTGACAACCCCGATATTATTGATAAATTTAACGCTAAAAAATAAGTCCGATTTAGGTTGACCTATCCCGCCACATTGTAATAATTCGAACTTCTTCGTAATTCGCAAGACGTTCGGATTATTTGTTTTTATGGAAGAATTTTAAATTTAAGACATAACGCAATTGATAAAAGTCCGTCATTTTGTCCACGAAAAAAAGCGGGGCCGCTTCCCCGCTTTTTAGAGTTTTTCCATTATGTTTGTTTGTTGGAAGACATTTTTACGATAGTCCAGAGATATTTATCGACTTCTCGATAACTACAGTCTGTCAGCCCGTAGTAAGATATAAACGCATCATATACCGTCATGTATTTGCCGTAGTCTTTGAGTCCTTTTTTTGCAAAACCCTTTGTATAAAAATTATCTTCTTTTTGATAATAACACAACGCATTTACCACAAGGCTATCGTATATCGGAAACCTTTTCTCTTGGTGTACCGCGCAGTATTTTGTGGCAAAGGATAAAAGTATTCCACGTTCATTCTTACTTATCATTGTAATCAGCTCGTTCTGCTTTCCGTCCGATAACTTACCGTCAAATTCTGCATAGCTACTGATTTTAGTGGCAATTTCTTTCAGCTCTTCGTTATATACATGGGTGCTGAACATATCGTTAATAAAAGCACACTTTGTTAAAACTTCATCGTAATTTTTATTTCCGGGATAAGCTTTTAACAATTCACGCAATGCAATTTCCTGAAAATGCAGAACTCCGTGATTTTGTTTACCCCACTCGTTCTGAATGTCTGCAACGAGCCTTTTGTTTTCCGCACTCAAATTCTTTTTTAACAAAAATTTGTTTTCAATATTTAACATAACTTTCTCCTTTTGTTTAAAATTTTATATATCTATCCGCCGAGTGAAATTTGGCGGAGATATTCGCTTAACATTAAGATCTACCACATCTAAAAACTCATAATACTGTGATTTCAAAATCAGCTATGATTTCGTTCCCACATATATCTGCCGCCCGTACCGTAACGGATATTACGTTACCCGAAACAATTTCATCCTGTGTAGTAACATCGCACACAACTTCATTTCCGAAACTATCAAACGCCGAAAAAAGAAAGTCTAATGATTCACCTTCATTTATGCTTAACTGATTATTCGGAACAATGGTCGGAACTCCGTATATTTTAATATCACGTATGATCTCGCTCCTTTTTTCGTTCCCCGCAGCATCTGTTGCAATAATATAAATATCACAACGATTTCCCGCCGCTAAGTTTTCACCGGAAGCGCAAACAATCCTCGTGTCGATTCTTTCTCCGAAGCAATCAAATGCGACTGCACCAAATTCTTGTCCGACGGAAGATAGTTT
>CAMWUS010000038.1 GCA_947177495.1 uncultured Clostridia bacterium | reverse complement strand
CCGTATAATAGATGCCCGATTGTTCGTTTCCGATACCGAGATAGTCCATTTCGAACGGCTCGGGGTGTCCCATGTCGGAGCGGATCTTCCCCCATTTGGTGTCCGTTCCGCCCTTGGCGAACTCGATCAAATCTTTCGCGTCCTGAATGAAATCGGCTACTCCGTTTCCGAATCTGCCCGAAAGCGGCTTCGGTCTGCGCTCGCCCGAAGCAAGCCCGCCCTGACAGCTCAGCCCGCAATTGAGCACGGGAACGGCACTCGCTCCCACGCTCTCGCAAAGCAGGAAATACTCGTAAAATCCGATGGCGTATTCCATTTCGTAATAGCCGTTGCGCCAAATATCGGTATTTGCAGAACGCGTTACAGGCTCGCCATAGGTGGTGACTTCCGATACTTCCCCGTCCACGCTCTCTTTATAGCTGAACGCGGGTACGACGTCGCCGCCCGTTTTCGCCACGGCGCCGATGGAATTCTTCCAATCGTACGCTTCGCTGTCGCTCGTTCCCTCGATAACGCAACCGCCCGGGAAACGAATGAACTTGGGCGACAAATCTTTGATTGCATCGTAAATATAATTTTTAATACCCACGGTGGAATCGCTCGTTTCAAACGCAACGCCGTCGAGAAGCACAGTACCTTTGGAATCGAATTCAAGCTCGAAATACAGCCCCTCCGTTCCCGTCGCGGAAGCGGGTGCGGACGAAGTATACTTCACCCATTCGTTGCTTGCGGTAAGCGCAATCGTTTTTTCGAAATAAACCGCACTGTCGCTTTTAATGCGTACCGTAACGTTGCCGTTGTAACTCCCCGTCTTGATAAAGGCGGAAAACGCGTAGTTTACGCCCTTGGATACCGCAAAAGGTACGGCGGGGAAGCCCACGTTTTTGAGCGTTCCTCCCGCTGCGGTAAGCACGAGTTTCGCGTAGTTGGGATTTACCTTCTCCCCGTTGTACTTTTCGTAAAGACTGCCGAGAACGCCCTCGGTATTTTCCACCGAGAATGCAACGCCTTTGCCCGCACTCCACGCGTATTTCTTGTCGCCGCGTTGATTTTCGAAAGAGCCGTTGCACACCATGTTGTCGTCCATGGCGTAGGAGGCGTAGTTTATGTCCTCCAAAAACGCGCCGAACAGGCTCTTGGAAATACGCCGTTCCGCGTTCGTACGGTTTACCGCGCCGCTTACGCTGAGCGTTGCGGACGCGTCGGAATAAGAGGGCGCGCTGACGTCGAATATAACGGGTTCATCTACCACGGGGGTATTTCCTTCTTCCTCGTTGTTGCCGCATGCCGCCGCGCCGCAGAGCGCGCTCGCGGAAATTGCTCCCGCAAGCAAAACGGAATAAATCTTTTTCATCTTTTCCACCGCCGAAAATTATTTGGTACGAATGCGCAGCGCAGTAACGCTGTACTGTCCGAGCGTAATGCCGATTTTGTTGCCGTCCGTAAATCCGCCTAAGATGTTGGAATAGGGCTCAAGCGCGCTCTGTTCCAAAGTGCTTACGTCGTCTTTGGTCATCGCCTGCAACACCGTCTGTTTTGCCGTGCCGCCGAGCGTAACGCCCGTCATCGAAATATCGATGTTCAATTTAATATCGTTCTCGCCCGCGTTGACGACTTTTACGATAATATCCCCCGTTTCCTCATCCGCGCTCACAACGAAGTAAACGTCGTCAAGCTCACGGTCGGCTCCGCCCGTCGCTTTATAAGTCGTTTTGAACGGATTGCCCGAAGCAAAGGTCATGATCGCGTCTACCTTGTGGTCGCCCGAGTTCTGCATGAACAGCTGCTGCACGTAATAGTTGGGCGTAAGTACCACGTCGGTGTTGTTGAAGAACATCATGTCGACCGACCAATGCATTTTCGCCTTGGCGTCGCCGGGATTGAGAAGGTTCCCGAACATGGGAGCGTAAGCGGCAAGTTTTACGATATCGCCGTTGCGCTCGAAGCCCGTCATCATCGCCGCTTCGGAAAGCGCCGTGATCCAACTGTTTTCTTTATACGGGAATAGATACTTGTCGTTTGCCTGAGGCGAGCGCACCGCCACGGAGTTTGCGGAATACTCACCCACGAACACCTCGTAATAATCGTTGGGATTTTTGTCGGGGCGCATGTAGTTGTCGTAGAGGTGAGCGTTTGCCAAGAAATCGGTGTAGTTCATATAATAATGTTGGTCGTGTACACCGTACTCGGAAATGCTACCGATTTTGTCTTTTATTAAGTAGCTTTGGGCGGCAGCCTGCGCAACCCCTTTTCTGCCCGTAGTCGTATCCGTAGCAGGCAATTCGCAGTGGTCGAACATGGTGCAGTTGCCCACAATGGGCGTGACGCTTTGATAGAGCGGGTTGGTTTCGAACATGAAAGCGTCTAAGAATTTTTCATAGTAGCGCGAATAATAATCGCCCCACTGCTCGTTACCGATGCCGATATAGTCCATGTCGAAGGGCTCGGGGTGCCCCATATTCGTGCGCACCTGCGCCCAATATTTCTCGTTTGCATCGGAAGACGTTACGCTTCCCTTTGCAAAAGCAATCAAATCTTTTGCGTCTTGAATGAAGTCTTCTACACCTTTTCCGTGTCGTCCTTTGAGCGCCGTACCGCTAATTTTTCCACTTTGCGTTTGGCAGTTCATGCCGCAGTTGACAACGGGAATCGCCTTTGCGCCGAGCGATTCGCACAGCAGGAAATATTCGTAGAAGCCGATGCCGTATTCCATTTGATAATAGGAGCCGCCCGACAAAGCGTTGCGGTACCAAATATCGGTATTGTAGGTGCGCGTCGCCTGCTCGCCGTAGGACGTCACCTCGGAAATTGCGCCGTTATTATTGAGCTTGTAGGTAAACGCGGGAACGGTATCCGACGTCTCCCCCTTTACCGCGCCGATGGAATTCTTCCAATCGTACGCGCTCTGATCGTCTACACCCTCGATAATGCACCCGCCGGGGAAGCGGAAGAACGCGGGCGACAAATTCTTGATCGCGTCGTAAAGATAATTTTTAAAGCCAAGCGTCGCATCGGTGGTCTCCAATTTCACGCAATCGAGGAGCACTTTGCCCGCGCTCCCGAACGTGAGACGAACGAAAAGATTTTTCGAAGCCGTTTCCGTCGCTTTGAAAGTAGATTGGTACTTCACCCATGCGTTTTCAGCCGTGAGCGAAAGCTCCGTGGTTGCATAAACTTTCGTTCCGTCCGTTACGTCCACCGTGAGCGTACCCGCATAGCTCCCCGTTTTAATGAATGCGGAGAATACGTAATCCACGCCCGCTTTCACCGCAACGGGCGCGGCGGCAAAACCCAAGTTTTCCACGTAGCCGTTTGCGGGAAGCGTAAGCTCGGCATAGTCGGGATTGGTATCGCCGAATTCGGATTTACCCTTAAATAAGCCGTCTTCCGTGGAAACGGTGAGCGAAGTCCCGTTCGATGCGCGCCAACGCACGCTCTTGCCCTCCCACTCTTTGTTTTCGAAGGAGCCGTTTGCAATCATATTGTCGTCGAGTGCCTGCGAAGCATAGTTGATGTCTTCGAGGAACAGCCCGAACAAATCTGCGGAAATCTGCTTGCTCGCCGTCGTCTTGTCAATGGAGCCGGAAAGCATAAGCGTCGCGTCCGCACTTGCATGCGCGGGTGCGTCTTTGTCCGGCGTTTCCACAATTTCGGGCGGTTTCGTGCCCGTGTCGTCGGGCTTATCTTCCTTCTCTCCGCAAGCCGCAAGCCCCAACACGGCGGAAGCGCACAAAACGCTTGCAAGGCATGTCGCCCAAATTTTCTTTTTCATAAATCCCCCCGATTATATGATTTTATTTATAACCATTATAACACACTGTGCCTGTTTTGGCAATAGTTATTTTTAAAAAACTTTGGAGTAGTTCATTTTTTCGTGAAGAATAAACGACTCTGTTTGCGGGCACTTTATCGGTTTGTTTCTCGAAATAGGTGAATTCTACTCACGGTAGAGTTGATTTTTTGAGGTAGAACTCAATCTACGAACAGTAGAGTAAAAATATGGATAATAGGGTGTAATTTCGGGGAAAGCGTGGTAAACTAATTATGCAAGAAAAAAGCGGAGAACTCCGCTTAGGAGGCAACTATGGCAGATTTCGACATTTTCGTAGATTCGTCCGCAAACATTCCCGACAATTTGCGGGGCGATATTCACGTAATCCCCTATCTGTGCACGATAAACGACGAGGAATTCGCCTGCACACAGGAAGCGGGCTTTTCCGAACGCGCAAAAGAATTTTATCAAAAGATGCGTGAAGGCGCCGACGTTAAAACTTCGTTGATTGTAGAAGAACGCTTTGTAGAAGCGCTTACCCCTACCTTGGAGGCAGGGAAAGACGCTCTCCTGATTACCATTGCTTCGGGCATCAGCGGCACTTACAATCAGGCGATCAATGCAAAAAAGACGTTAGCGGAACGTTTTCCCAAGCAAAAGGTATACGTGCTCGACAGCTCCAACGCCTCTATGGGCGAAGGGCTCCTCGCCCTCAAAGTAGCGGATTTGCGCGCAATGGGTGAAAGTGCGGAGACCTGTGCAGAATGGGTGACCCGCAATGCCTATAAAATGAACAGCTACCTTACGGTTGACGATTTGAAGTATTTGAGAAAAGGCGGCAGAATTTCCCGTACGCTCGCAATCGCGGGTACCCTTCTCAATATCAAGCCTTTGATTCGTGCAGACGGCGGTACGCCCGCAAAGCTCAGCGCGTTCGGTAAGGTGCGCGGCAGAAAGAAAGCAATTTCCTCTTTAGTGGAAGCGTTCGACAAATACGTCGTTCGTCCCGAAACGCAAACGATTGCCATTACGCATGCGGACTGCGAGGAAGACGCTTTGGAACTTGCCCACATTTTAAAGGAGCACGGCGCAAGAGACGTTATTATCGAATATTACGACCTCTGCTCGGGAATCCACGTCGGTCCCGGTACCCTCGCCCTCTTCTTTATGGGCAAGGACCGCAAAAGCGAATCGCTTTTTCCGGCAATAAAACCACACGGAAAGACGGTTACAAATAACGCATAACAAAATTTTATAAAAGAGCGCCCGACCGCAATGTACGGTCGGGCGTTTGTTATTTTATCTGCTTAGCCGCTCAAATCCTCTTTGAACTGCGCCATAATTTTACTTTCGATGCGGGAAATTTGCACCTGCGAAACGCCGATTGCTTTAGCGACTTCGCTCTGCGTCATATCTCTGAAATATCTGAGGAATACGATTTTTTGTTCCCGTTCGGGCAACTTGGCAATGGCTTGGCGCAATACCAAGCGCTCGATCATATCGTCCTGATTGTCTTTCGCGGGTAGCTTTTCCGCAAGGCTTACAGACTTGTCGTCCTTGTAGTCCGCTTGCTCGTAAATGGAAACGGGCATGCGGGAAGAGCCGAGCGTGAACACGACCTCTTCCTCGTCTACCGAAAACGCCGCGGCAAGCTCTTTGACCGTGGGCTGACGACCGTGTGCAATCGAGTAGTTTTCGATATAGCGGTTCATTTCCCGTGCCGTCTTTTTTAAGGCGCGGGAAACCTTCACGCTTCCGTCGTCCCGCAAAAACCGCTTGATTTCCCCCGCGATCATGGGCACGGCGTAAGTGGAGAACCGCACCCCGTATGTGGTGTCGAACCCCGCAATCGCCTTTAGAAAGCCCATACAGGCAAGTTGGAACAAATCGTCGTATTCCACACCCTTGCCCAAATAACGCTTTAAAATACTCTTTAAAAGGGAAGTATTGTGTTGCAGGAGGGTTTCTTTCGCCTCCTTGTCCCCTTCTTTTGCAAGTGCAAGCAGTCTGAGCGTTTCCTCCTCATTGAGCATTTGCTTCCGCCTTTGCGCCGAAGTCCTTACTCATCGTTACAACCGTGCCCTCGCCCGCACGCGACTGCACGGTAAAAGTGGACATAAAGGTTTGCATTATGGTGAATCCCATACCCGAGCGCTCCTCTCCCGGCAGAGTGGTATAAAAGGGCGTAAGCGCCTGTTCGATGTCGCTGATCCCTTTCCCGCTGTCGGAAATTTGAATATGTAAGCACTCCCCGTCGATTTTGCAGGTAATTTCAATCCAGCCTTCCTGCCCCGCATAACCGTGTACGATGCAGTTCGTCACCGCTTCCGAAACGGCGGTTTTAATATCGGAAAGCTCGGATAGGCTCGGGTTGAGCGGCAAGGCAAACGCCGCAACCGTGTTGCGCGCAAACAGCTCGTTTTCCGACTTCGCCGGAATTCTCAATTGCATTTCGTTCATAACCGCTCCTTATATCTTGGGCACGAGCGAATATACTCCGCTCAATGCAAGAATTTTGTCCGCGCCCGCGTTGGGGTTTTCGAGATACATCGTCATGCCGTACTTTTGCAATTTCTTGTACCGCCCGATTAAAAAGCCGATACCCGTGGAATCCATAAATTTAACCCCCGCAAGGTTGAACACCGCGCGCGAAAGCCCCGCGTTCTCGTCGATAAGCCTGTCCGTCTGTTCCCGCACCGAGCAAACGGAGTGTTCGTCCAACTCTCCCGTGAGATAAATATAGAGGTTTTCTCCGTTTCGATTTTCCTGTATTTTCATGAAAAACTCCTCTCTTTTCTCCTGAATTTGATTGTATCAGATTTGATTGCGGGAAATTTGACAAGGTATACCCTTTCTTAGGGAAAGAAGTCGAAAAAAAGTTATCGCTTTTTGCGAAAATCGTTAAAAAACACTTGACATTTTTTTCGATTTATAATATGATAATCAAGCATTGCGGTTGTGGAACCCTGATAGCGGGCCTTTAGCTCAGTTGGTTAGAGCAGTCGGCTCATAACCGATCGGTCCGCGGTTCGAGTCCGTGAAGGCCCACCATTTTGGAAAACTCCAAAAAGTGGGGTGCCCCACCGCCATATGGCCCAATAGCTCAGTTGGTTAGAGCGCCAGCCTGTCACGCTGGAGGTCGACGGTTCGAGCCCGTTTTGGGTCGCCAAATAGGAGCCTCATTCCGAGGAATGAGGCTCCTGCCTTAAAAGGCTTATGCCTTGGTAGCTCAGATGGTAGAGCAACGGACTGAAAATCCGTCTGTCGGTGGTTCGATTCCGCCCCAAGGCACCACCTTGCCGGTGTAGCTCAACTGGCAGAGCAGCTGATTTGTAATCAGCAGGTTACAGGTTCGATTCCTGCCACCGGCTCCACCTTACGGCAAACAACTTCATATGGGAAGATTCCAGAGCGGCCAAATGGATCAGACTGTAAATCTGACGTCTACGACTTCGGTGGTTCGAATCCACCTCTTCCCACCACAAAACGGGACAGGTTTATACCTGTCCCGTTTTGCGTGGAAGAGTTAGGATTTCGAACCACCGGTTCGCGCGAGCCCCGCAGGGGCGACGCTATCGAGGCGTAGCCGAAGATAATCCACCTACACGATTTCGGAGTGTCTACGAAATCGTGTCCCCTTTTTTCGTGGTGGGAAGAGGTGGCAGAAAGAAACCCGACCTTCTCGGTGGTTCGCGCGAGAGAGCCCGCCCGAAAAAATCCACTCTTCCACATAACTTACGGGCGAACGACGCTTTCAAGGCGTAGCCGCAGAAAATCCACCTCTTCCGCTCGTTATATCAAGCCCCCGCCACAGTGCCTTTTTTTTGCCTATGTCATACGCTTGAAAAATACGTTTGTTTGTGGTATGATTTTGATATGAATAGTAAGGGTATCAAATTGTTTTGCGGAATATTTTTCGGGATTTTTATAATTGTAGGTTCGGGATTGTTGATTTTCGGATTTACAAAGCTTGCGCAATTCAATTCGGCAAAAGAAATCAATGCAACTGTAATTTCGGTCGAATGCAATTACGACAAAAGAGAAATGGATGTATCGTTTGAATTTGAATCAAACGGCGAATATATTACGGCAAACGCACATTATAACGATTTGGAGTATAATAACGAAGGGCGGTTGCCTTATTATGAAGGTTTGCAAACAAAAATACATATAAATAGTAAAAATCAAATCGTAATCTACGGCAAAACCGAAATTATCGTTACTGTCGGCGGTAGTTTATTCTTTTTGTTCGGCATAGGATTTTTATATTTTTTCGTACTCAAACGAAGCAATTCATTCGATATGGCTTACAATTACGAAAATGCTATGATGCGTCTCGAAGATTTAAGCGACGACACGCAAAAATATGAAGCAACCGCAGACGAATTGAGTAAACTGCCCAAATATGACGCAAAGCGTATGGTGGGTGAAACAAAAGTATGGAAAAACCGTATCTTTGACAGATTACAAACCTTTACGGTTATCGAAAATATTATATTCAGTCTTATATTAGTCGGTTTAATCGTGTTGTTTTGGACCGTGTTTAAGTTGGGTATGTTCGGCATTTTATGCGGACTGTTTACGTTTGCCTTCGGCGGTTTACTGCTAAAAGCAATATACGGTATCTATATTAAGATATTGGTTAAACTCGGTAGATTCAGCGAGAAAAAATTAGCCGTAGTGAAAATTTGCGCATTTGAATCCGAAGGGAGTTTTCAAATGGGTGATTTATCCCGAACCCATACCGTGTTTAAAAAGTTTCGCGTCGTGGCAACGATAGACGGAAAACGTTCCGTAGGCTATGTATTGGGAAACGTGCCTCCTCCCAAAGGGTGCGCATTGAAAGTCTTAATCCGTCCGCATAGAACGGGAAGATTCATCATCGATAACACTTGAAATTCGTTTTAGGTTATTACCGCTCCACCACAAAACGGGACAGGTATAAACCTGTCCCGTTTTGCGTGGAAGAGTTAGGATTTCGAACCACCGGTTCGCGCGAGCCCCGCAGGGGCGACGCCATCGAGGCGTAGCCGAAGATAATCCACCTACACTGTTTCGGAGCTGCTACGAAATTGTGTCCCCCTTCTTCGTAGCGGGGAGACGTAATAAAAAGCCCCCAAAGCAATATGCTTTGGGGGCTTTAATTATGTTAGTTTAAAATCCATAATGCTAAGTTAAGCGTTGTTGCAATACTCAGCCATATGGGGTAAATACTTAAAATATAGGCATAAAGTTTTTTGTATTCGAAGATATTAACGATTAGTACAAAACCCGCAATCAAATTCAGCAATATTACAATATTACCTAAAAACAACTGTTTTAACGTGAAAAAAGTTAAACACCATAGCACATTTAATACTGCATTGATAAGCATTAAAATAAACGTAGAAGTCGGTAAATCTTCGTCTTTCAACCAAATAAAATTGATAGCGGCAAAAGCGATATAAACGACTGTCCAAACAATAGGAATCACAAAATTGGGCACCCATTGTATTGGTTTGCGTAATGCATTAAACCAATCCATACCGAGTTGCACGAAAATGCTTCCCAAAGCGGCAACGGCTATAATTACAGCAAACGAAACGATTATTTTTTTAATTTGACTTTTTTCCATACATATATAATATACTTCAAGAAAGCAATTTATACTCGTTTTAAGTTAACTCAGCTCCACCACTATGCATGCGTATTTGATATTGGCTTGACAGATTTTATAATTTATTATAGAATAAATTATAACCATTTAAGAGAGTCAAAACAATGATTTTTCACACTTTCGGAAATAAAAACAACAAAGCTATTTTACTCATTCATACGCTGTTTACAAGCGCAGACTTTTTTGCGCCTATCAGAGAGTTCCTTGCGAAAGACTATTTTGTTATTACTCCGACGTTAACGGGACATCACGAAAATTTTGTTTACATTTCAACCGCGGACGAAATACGGCAAATCAAAGAATTTTTAGCCGCAAACGAAATCACGTCTCTTTATGCGGTTGCGGGGTTTTCTCTCGGCGGAAATATTGCATATGAGTTTTTCTGCGAAAACTCGGACATGATTGAAAATGCGATTATAGACAGCGCACCGCTCTTTCAT
>CAMWUS010000037.1 GCA_947177495.1 uncultured Clostridia bacterium | reverse complement strand
GTCCTGATAAATGGTCATGACGACGGGGATGATAAGCCCCTCCTGACCTGCCGTCTTTGCATTGAATTCCTTGGTAAAGCCCGGAATGTTAATTCCGTGGGGACCGAGGGTAGAACCTACAGGGGGTCCCGGAGTCGCCTTACCGGCGGGAAGCTGCAACTTAACGACTGCTGTGATCTTCTTTGCCATATAAATTCCTCCGTGTGGTTATCGCAAGGCGGCACTTTGGATTTTCCGCCTCTCCCACTTTATCTTAAACGGGAACACCGTTTAATTCGATTTTTATTCGTCTTCCTCGTCTTCGGGAAGCGTTACGGTGTCGGGAATGCGCTGCATTTGCACGTATTCCACTTCCACCTCTTGTTTGCGCCCGAACATGACGATGCTGACCTTGGCGCGCTGCTGCTCGTCGTTTACTTCCGTAATCGTTCCGATGAAGCCTTCGAGCGGGCCGTTGTCGATGGTCACTCTGTCGCCCGCCTTGAAGTCTGCGTCTACGACGTACTCTTCGAGGCGCATCTTGCGGATCTCTTCTTCCTTCATGGGAATGGGACGACCCTGCGGACCGCAGAAACCCGTTACTCCGCGCGTGTTGGTAACGAGGTACCAAATTTGGTTGGAGTAAATCATTTTAATAAAGACGTAGCAAGGCAACAGTTTGCGGTTGACGATTTTCTTCTTCCCGTTCGCTTTTTCCTCAATGGTCTGCTCGGTGGGAATTTTTACGTCCACAATCATGTCGCCCAAGTTGTTGTTTTCAATGAGGCGCAGTAAGCTCTCCCGCACCATCGTTTCATAGCCCGAATAGGTGTGAAGAATATACCACTTGGGTTCTTCGTTTTGAACAGCCATACCGCTTACCCCCTCGTAATAAAGTGAAGGAGTGCGGCAGCGCTATCCTTACTGTCCCACTTGGTAATGAGCTCTAAGAGCTTCCCGAACCCGAAATTGACGCCCGTAACGACCACGGTGAAAATGAGCACGATAACGAGTACCACGCCCGTAGCTTTAAGCGCCTTGCCGAACGTCGGCCATGAAACGCGTTTGAGCTCGGAAAAAGTCTCTTTCAGCTTTCTGCCCATACGCACGAAGATATTGGGCTTCTTGTTCTTGTCCTGTTTCTTCTGCTTCTTTTCGGGCTCTTTGCCGCGCTTCACTTCCGTCTCAGTCGTTTTGTCGGTAGATTTAGCCATTTTTCTCTCTCCGAAAATTTACTTCGATTCTTTGTGCGCGGTGTGCTTTTTGCACACGGGGCAGTATTTATTCAGCTCCAAACGGTCGGGATCGTTCCGCTTATTCTTGAAGCTGTCGTAATTTCTGTTTTTGCACTCGGTGCACTCTAACGTAATTTTCATTCTCGTGGATTTCGTAGCCATTGTGAGAATTCTCCATACAAAAAAATTACACCCGCTGAGGTGGTAAAAAAAGTTTACCACAATGTACAAGCATTGTCAATCGATTTTGCAAGCAAATTACGGATATTTTCAGGAATTTTCGGGAATGTTGTTTCCCCGTGCTTTTGAAACACATAGAAAAACACCCCCTGCGGAAACCGCAAGGGGTGTTTTGTTGTTCTGCTTATTCGGCAGTCGTTCTCGTTGTGTTAGAGAATACCGCGTAGCAACCGTCTACGCCGAGACCTACCGTATACTCATCCGCAAGCTTGCCGGAAGCGGAAGTGATCGTATAGCTCTGCGTATAGGTGTTTTCGTAACCCTCGGTCGTCGATTCGTAAACGAACGTCATAATGATTTTCGAAGCGTCCGAATAATCGAGCGTTACGGTAACGTCGCACTTGTTAAGAATTGCGCGCATGCTTGCCCAGAACGCGTTGTCGCCCTCAAGGGTGGGCTCTTTCGCGTCGTTTACGGCAATCGTACTATTCTGCGCGATTTCCCAACCGTTATCCGCTTTCAAACCCTCTCCGTCGATGATATAGTTATCCGCACGGAACACACCCTTCGCGAAAACCATGCCGGTGTAAAGCGTTGCGACAAGAGCATTCCAATTCGCTGCGGTGTTGGCGTCCGCCACGGAAGTCATCGTTCCCGTAAGAACGAGCTTTTCGCCTTTCGTGAGGGGAAGCTGAAGCATATTGGTGGTGTAGCCCGTGGAGTTATCCGCCGCGCCGAGTTTCACTTCTTTGCCCTGTGCGGGATCCTCGTTCCACTCGGGATGCGTGGGAGCCGCTGCGGGAGTGGGAAGCACGTTCTTCTCCGCAATATAATTCTCGTATCTCGTCTTAGCCTGCGCCTCGGTCAACACGCCCTTTTGTGCGAGCATATCTTGTGCGCCGACGCCCGCTTGCGCAACGATGAGACCGGTGCGCTCCGTGAGCAACAGGAAGAGTTCTGCGAAGTCGGCTACCGTACCCTTACCCACAACCTTGGTGGCAGGATATTGGATTGCCAATACGCCGTTCACATAGTAACTGATACCGTCCGTCTTGCTGACCGTAACGGTTGCATAGACTTCTTTGCCGATATAGCAGTTCCATTCGAAATTGTTCATCTTGTTGTCCGCCGCAGGGAAGCAGTTCGAACCCTTAACCTTTGCGGCAAGCTCTTTTTCACGATCGGTTGCCCCTTCGAGTCCCGCAACGTTGTTGTTCCAAGGATCGAGGTTGGGCAACGTAATGATCATATTGCCCTGCTTGGTTACAAGCGCCTGAGACGCCCAGTCGCCCGTTGCGTTGATAGCTACGAAGGAAACGGTCAAGCCGTCCGTCGCAACACCCGCAAGGTTTGCCGCAACGACCGTAACGTTCGTTGCAACGCCGCTCTTGAGGGTAGCCCCGCAGACGGAGCAGATGCTGAATCCTTTTTCGTCGATGGCGCCCCAGGTATGAGACGAAGTGACAGAGATGTTGTAATAGAAGGTCGCGTCGCCGCTTGCAGGATACTTAGCCGCCGCAAGACCGACTGCATCGCACGAATGCGCCTGCAATTCGGTAGTTGCGTCCGTTGCGGAAATTCCCGCGATCGGAGCAATCGTTCTGTCTGCCGCAACCGCGAACGCATCCGTCTTGGCACCGTTCGTGAAGCGAACCTCGAAGCCGTAAGCCGCATCTTCCGCAATTTCGATTGCACTAAGGTCTGCGGTAATTGCCACAATGCCGATGGACGAGTAAACGATGTTTGCCGAACCCGTAATTGCATTTGCCGCCGTGAACGCAACCACACCGTTGCTCTCGACTGCAAACGAGAGGTCGTAGAGACGAAGGTTTTCAAGCTTGGTCGTCTTGCCGACGTTTGCGTTGAGATAGAGTTCCTTGGTAACCTTGCCGTTGGAAGCCGCTACGCCGTCCGTGAGGATGAGCGTGAGCTTCGCGCCGTCGGCGATGATGTGCGTTCCCTCAACGTTGGTTCCCGTTGCGGGCAATGTGTTGAGTGCCAAGTTACTCTGCGCCAAAAGTTTGCCGTCGCCGTCGCGGAGGTTAACCGCATAGGTGGGAATTTCCTTGGTGTAATCGGGCTTCGCCACGGTAAGGGTAAGCACGTTGCTTGCGTACGTCGCTTTGACGCCGTTTTCGTAATCCTTCTCGGTTGCAAGCTCTGCAAGCGTGAAGGACTTGCCGTCGATTTCGATCGCCGCACCCTCGGGAGCGCCCGTATAAGTGACGGTCGCCGTTCCGCCGAGCACGCTAAGTCCGCTTGCGTTGAGCGTAGAACCGACGTCGGAGCACGAGATGTTGGAAAGATCGATCTTCACGTCGCTCTCCGTCATAATGCCGTAGAAGTTCCAAATGTCTACGATGGCATTGCCGCCTTCGCCGTTGACCGCGATAACCGCGTAAATGTCTTTGCCGTCGATGACGACCTTGCCCTTCGCACCGTTAAGCTGCCCGTTCCAAATTCCTGCGTCAAGCGGGTTGTCGAGGGAAACTTTTACGGTAGTGTAGTATTTGTAATCGTTGAGGCTGACGCCGAGCTTTTGCGCCTGCGCTTCGGTAAGCTTGCTACCGGCGCCTACGGCTCCCACCGTAACGTATTTACCGGAGGTGCCGTTAACCGTGTAGTCAACGTTTGCCGCCGCGAATTCCACGCCGTCGATCGTGACGTTCGACGAGGTGATTTCCGATACGGAGTTAGGAGCGAGTTTCGCTCTCGTAAGCGTAACGTCTCCTCTCAGTGCGATGTGGTCTCTCGTGAGATTGATTTGGTAAGAATCCGCCGTCAAGCCGAGGAATTCGTACTTCACCGAATAGAACAATTCGGAAGCGTCTTCCGCAAGAGGCGAGTAGTTGCGCTCGATGATGGTAAGCACGCCGTCGTCAAGCGTCATCGTGATAACGATGCGCGCGCCTTCGACGGTTCTGTAACGCAGCCAATCGGCGTTGGTCGGGAATTCGGTGCCGTCGTAATCTACCGCCGTGCCTTCCGCCTCGGTGATGACGCGTCTGTTATCCCAATTGCCGCCGGCAACGATTTCCGCATATCTGTCGGAACGAACCCAAAGGAAGGTTCCGTCAGCCTGCGTTATAACTTGGAGCGTAATACCGACGTAGAAGTCGCCCGAGCTTGCGCCCTCCAAATATTCGAGATAGCTGCCCTCAAGCGTGATCACTTCACCCTTGTGAATGGTTTCCGCCTTGGTTTCCGCCCAAGCAGGGATGGGAGCAGTCGCCTGCGTTGCGCCGCAATAACGGCAAACGCCTTCACCGTTGAAATCGTGCTCGCCGCCGATTTTCGCCATGCCCGCATAGAACACGACTTTGCCGTCCTGCATATAAGGATAAGCCGCATATCCGACTTCTAAGCAAGAGCCTTCCTGAATGAGCGTGCGCTCGCCGAGCGAACTCTCCGTAACGGCAATCGCCGTAACGCCGTCTTCCGTAACCTGATGGACTTTTTCGGGAGCCCCGGTTTCGCCTACGCTCAAATCGAAGTAGTAAGGAGCCTTGGTGACGCCGAGCTTCGTTAAGTCAACCTCAAGCACGAAAGCTATACCGTAGTCTACGTCATCGGAATTGTCGAGCGTACCGAAATACGTAATTTTGGGAGTAACCACTCCTTCCATATCCTTGTCGTAGAATACACAGTTACCGTTCTTGATTGCAAAACCGATTTCCTTGTATACCAAGCCTTCAATCGAGCCGTTGTTCAAGCTGATATAAAGTCCTCCGAAATCAAGATACTCGGAATGGATATCGTTCATCGGAGACGCAAATGCAATCTTCAATGTTGCACCGTTCGCTTCCGTATAGAAGATGCCGTCTATTACGGCAGGATCGTCTTCATCCATTCCCAAATCGTAATACACAGTATCCCGTGCAAGCATGTTGTTGTTTTCATCCTGCAATACCAAATCGAATTTTTCGATATTGTCGATAGAGAACTTGGGCAGAGTGTATTTAACGGTAACGGTATGCGTCGCTTCGTCTCTCTTAATGGAAACCTTCGTCGAGCCGACCGTACCCGTTTTGTCGTAGCCCGTTTCCACCTCGCCGCGGAGAGCGCTCAAACGAGCGCTTGCGCTGTTCACATAAATTCTCGAATCGTCGGTTACGTTTGCATACTCTTCTGCGCTCATGGTGTAAGTCACAGTCACGTCGCCGCCCTTGTTGAGGTAAATCGTACCCTTTTCTACCTTCGAGGTAACGGAGATGCTTTCGATTCCCGAAAGATCGATGGTAACGTCTACGCCGCCCTCGACAAGTCCGCTTACCACAACGCCGTTCGTTCTAACCGATGCGTCTACGGGAATGATGAGGTCAACGTATTTGCCGTTGTCGGAAACGATCGCTTTCGCGCCTGCAAGCGCCGCGCTGCCGCTCTTGATCGCGGGAGTAGCGCCCGTGAAGTTCGCCGAAGCGCCCTCGCGCGCCCAAAGTCTGATTGCAATATATTTTGCGGCGGTAACGTCTTCGAGCGCTTCTATCTGCTTGTCGGAAAGCGTGTTCGCGCCACCCGCAACGATAATCTTCGCCGTAGCGTCGTTTCCGTTGACTGCCGTCTCTAATTTGGTTACCTTGACGGAACTATTGTTCTCGAACAGCACTTTGCCGTAATTTACGGTATAAGGAACCGCGCGGTCAACAGCGTTGGTTTTAATGGTAATGAAGTTGCTGATGTCGATGTCGTCTGCTTTGGTCACGTTACCCATGGTACGAATAACGCGGAACGCCTTCATCTTAGCCCCGTCGAGAGGAGTCGTGCTGAGCGATACCCACTCGGGCTTCTCCGTACCGATATTCGCTTCGATATCGAACTGCGTATCCGTAGCGGGGTCGGGGTTCTGCTCGGTGGTGATGCTCACGTTGAACACGCTCAAATCGAGCATTTCGTTGTCGAGCCAAATCTTTCTCGCATCCGACTTCACGCCATCGTACGTAACGCCCGTAAGCGTAGTCGAAGAAATGGTTGTGATTTCGCTAAACTTCATTCTCACGTACTCGCCGTGAAGAATGGTATCGTAATAACCCTTGGAAGAATCGGGCACCTTGGTGCGCGCCGTAAGGTTAATTTTTGCAGTGTTGTTTTTGAACACCAACTCGATGATGCCGTTGTTGAGGTACGTCCAAGTAAACTCAACTTCCTGCTCGGTGGCGTACGTGCTGGATCTGGAAATTACTCCCGTACTGTACGTGTACCAATCCTGCCACTGATCCAAAGAGGGAGTACCCATACCGTGGGCATTATAGCCCGCGGGCTTGGTGCCCTGGTCTTCGGGGTGCGAACCGTAGTTGCCCGAATCGTTCGCGCCGCCGCCGCCCGCCGCATTACCCGCGAGCAAACGAGGCGTACCGATACCGTCGAGCAGAACCCAGCCCTCGTTTCTTACGATGATGGCAGTACCCGCACCGCCCGTATAGGTACCGCGGGAGGTATCCGCAAATCCGAGAATGGGGAAGTAGTACTGTTTATCCTCAACCTTGTGTTCGTCGTACGTCGTCTTAGCGGTACCCTTCACCGTAATCGACATACCCTTTTCGAGTCTGCCCACGCTGTAGGTCTTTACCGTTTCCTCTTTGCCGTCCACCATGATGGAACCGAACGGATGAATCGCCGCTCCGCTCACGTCATCGGCAGGCGTATAAATCGCGTCGCCCGTATGGAAGAGTTTGTACTCAAGCCCTACGTCGATTTCCTGCGTGGTGCGCGTTGCACCGTCTACGGTACACACGTCGTCTTCGAAATGGTGCGTAATGTAAACGTCGAGATCCTTCGAAAGCGCAACATGCGTATCCTTATCTACAGGATTGTGCGATTTGGGCGTAACCTTAACGGTATAGTTACCCACCTCGCCGAAACTTACGGCAGAGGTATCGTAATCGCAATCCGTAGCGTCGTACTTTTCATTCGCGGCACCCACGTAATGAACGCTAATCGACAAATCGCTCTTAAGCTTGGCTACAAGCATATCCTCCGTGTCCGCGTCGGTAATGGTCATCGACGCCGTATCGCCGGAAAATATAATTCTGTCGATTTTCTTGGTGTCCGACGGTTGCTCTTGCTGGTCGTCCGGTTTCTTATCCGGTTTGCGGCAAGCGATGAGCCCAACGGACAGCGTTGTTGCCAGAAGTGCAAGTAATACAACTTTCAGCTTCTTCATGTTTTCCCCCCAGAAAAATTGTGTTTTGCTACTAGGATAGCTTTTTTATTTTACAACAAAATTTTGTCACTGTCAATAGTTTTCGGAAAAAACTTTCTATTTTGACAAAATTAGTTTACTTTTTTCAAAACAAAACGAGAGCACGGTGCAAGTACCCGACTTCCCTCCCGATTGTATTTCGACCGTTGGAAACAGTTTTTGCAATCCCCCCGCTTTTATGCGAAAAGCAAAAACCGTAAAAAAGATAATCCGCCGAATTTCGCTTTGAAATTCGGCGGGCTATTTATCCTAATTATAATATTTTTTCGCTTACAGCCTCAGTCTCCGGCGGACGGGAGCGCTCTCTTCGCTCTGCCCGTTTTCCTGCGCCGCAGGCGCGATGGAAGGCTGAACGGTTTGCGCGGGCCGAGCGGGTTGTACGGGCTGTACAGGTACGTACTGCACGTTGGGTGCCGCAGGTTGCACGAACTGCACCGTTACGGGCGAGCCCTGCATGGGTGCGGGCTGAGCGGGCTGTACGGGCACCTGTTGCGCCCCCACAAGCCCCGCGAGCGCACCGCTGAGCATCGTCACCGCGTTGTCCGTAAGCTTAATCGTAACTTCCTTGGGTTTTTCCTGAGGCGCCTGAGCGGCAGGTGCCTGTTGGATTGCCTGTTGTTTTAAACGCTCTTCTTCGAGAAGCAACAACCGTTGCTCCGCTTTTCTCGCGCGCTCTTCCGCTATACGGAGACGTTCCTCCGCAGGGTCGTGCGCGGGCTGCTGTTGTTGATATTGCACACTCGGCAACGCCGCGTTGGTCGCACTGCGCAAGCGCTGATCCTGCATGTAATGCATGATGCGTTCTTCCGCAAGCCTTGCACGCTCCTCTGCACGCGCCTTTTCCTCCGCCATACGCATGAGCTCGAAGGAAGGTGTGTTGCCGCCGTAATTGGGCTGCTGAGGTGCGGGAATCTGCTGTACTTGCTGTACGGGCTGTTGTTGCATGGGCATTTGCGGCATCATCATTTGGGGCATCATCGGCATCATTTGCTGCTGCATCATCTGCTGTTGACGCATCGCTTCCATGCGCGCTTCCTGCTCCATGCGGCGCTCTTCTTTGCGCTCCGCTTCCAACCGTTCCTGCCGCTCGCGTTCTTCGTCGAGCGCCTGCAACCGTTTATCCTCTACCAAACGCTTATGCTTTTTCGAGCGCTTGGCGCCTACGATACTAAATATAACGACAAGGAGCACAACGCCCGCGATTGCAAGCACCCACCAATAATTCTGCAAAAAGCCCATAAAGCCATTTGCGGAACCCGTCGTGCCCGCGGCACTGTCTTGGGAGCCGTTCGTGTTCCCGTTACTGTTCTCCGAACCACTTACGGGGGGAGTCGTTTGCCCCTCGTTATCACCTGTATTATCCGCAGGAGGAGTTACCTCGCCCTCGTCGTCACCCGTGTTGTCCGAAGGAGGAGTTACCTCGCCCTCGTCGTCACCCGTGTTGTCCGAAGGAGGAGTTACCTCGCCCTCTTCATCGCCCGTGTTGTCTTCGGGGAGAGTTACTTCGCCCTCGTTATCTCCGATTTCGGGATCGGTTTCGTCCGACGCGTCGGTAACCTCGCCGTCCACGGTTTCAGTCAGTTCTTCCCCGTCGGCTTCCGCCGCATAAGTATGAGAAATCGCAAGCCGTCCCATAAGCCCGATCAACGAAAAAGCCAATAGGAAACAAACGGCTATAACAAGCGCCCAAACGCTTTTTCCCAGCCTTTTTTCGTTCCGTTGTGTGCGAATTGTATTTCTCATAACGTCCCTCATAATATCTTTCTCTTCGAAAATATTGCGTATGTAAAAGCCGTATCTTCGCGCAGCCGTCTTTCGGCAAATGCGAAAATACAACTCTTTTCCTGTCATTATTATATCATTATGACCGCGAAAATTCAACACTTTTTTGCGAAAAATCGCAAAAAAATTTTTATCCTATTTTTACCACTATATGTTGTGGTGCGCACTTTTTGTCGACACAAGCGTATTCGAAAAAATGCGCCAAAATCGCCGTTTAGTCGACAATTTCACCTTTCATGCCGTCGCGGAAGGGTCCAATAAGCCGCACGCGGCAGAACGCTCCCTCCTCCGCGCCGTCGCAATAAACACGGATATAATTGCCCGTATAGCCCCCATCGCGCTCGAATAAAACGCACTCTTCCCTGCCTGCGTTTTTTTGCAAAAATGCCTCTTCGGCGCGCGCCGCTTCCGCGAGCATTCTACTCATTCGCTCCTTCTTCACGGCTCCGCTCACCTGCTTGAGTTTCGCCGCCGCCGTCCCTTCCCGCGCGGAATAGGGAAACGCGTGTACCCGCGCCAACCCCGCTTCCCCGATAATGGAAAGCGAATCGGCAAATTCCTCCTCCGTCTCGCCGGGAAAGCCTACGATGATGTCGGTGGTGATTGCCGCGTTTTCAAACGCCCCGTAAACGAGCTCGCACCGCGCCAAATAATCCTCCCGCATGTAGTGACGGTTCATGGCTCTGAGCACGCGCGAATTCCCGCTCTGGAGCGACAGGTGGAAGTGCGGCGCGAAATTGCCCGCCCCCTTCATCGCCGCAAGAAATTCGGGCGTGATCACGCACGGCTCCAAAGACCCGAAGCGGAAACGCTTTTCGGGAAAATCTCCCAACGCGCGGACGAGAGCGGTCAAATCGTTTTCCCCGTCGTTATATGAAGAAATATCTATGCCCGTCAGTACGATTTCCCGCGCCGCGGTATTCTTTAC
>CAMWUS010000036.1 GCA_947177495.1 uncultured Clostridia bacterium | reverse complement strand
GGAATAAGGTCCCTCGATGCCCGCCGTGGATTTACACTTGAAAATGACCGACTGCATGGAGCCGAAGCCCGCCGTCCAGCAGGAATACAGCCACCACTCGCCGTCCGCGTCGAGCGAAGTGTTGCTCGTTGCGGGAACGACGTCGGGCGCCCAAAGCGTCAAGCAAGGGTCGTTGGGTTTCCAGTCGCGGAAACTCGTTACAACGTTATAAACGGGTTGAAGCTCCGCGTTGCCGTCGCGGTACATTTTTTTCACCGCATCCTCTTTGGTGGTAGAAGTAAACCCGTTGATTGCGGGTTCTTTTCTCTCCCACGTGTAGAGGTCATTGCTCTTTCTCACCTGAACGCCGTATTGGTCGTTGTCGGTAGAAAACGCATAGTAAACGGATTTGCCGTCCTTTTTCGCCTCGACGAAAACGGGGTCGTGCGTGGAGTTCATGCCCACACCGGAAGGCGTACGCGAACTTTCCTCGTAAATGGTTTCGAGATATTCCACGGGCATAACCGCTTTGTTCGTATCGACTACGGGCGGATTATTCGACGGGTTGTTTTTGTCGTCGTTGGGTTTGTCTTCGGACTCCCCGCAAGCGGCAAGCGCCGCCATGGAGAACACGAATACGGACGCAAGCGCCAAACAAATTGATTTTTTCATTTTCATAAATATTTTCCCCTTTTTGATATTCCGCAAAGCTGCGGTAATGAAAGCAAAAACGGAGCGTTGCCGCTCCGTTTTAATTACTCTTTGGAACCGGTAAGCATGAGCGAGCCGATAATCATTTTTTGGAAGCAAGCAAAGAGAATGATAACGGGCAAGACGCACATAACCGAAGCCGCAATGACAGGTCCCATGTCCCGTCTGCCTTCGTACACCTTATTCATAACGTACATTGCGTGCGGAAGGTTGATCCATTCCGACTGCTGATTGATAAAGATGAACGAACCCATGTAGTTGTTCCAGCATCCCATGAAGGACAGAAGTCCTTGTGCCATGATTGCGGGCAACGCGAGCGGCATGATAAACCCGAAGAAGATACGGGGATATCCCGCGCCGTCGATTTTCGCCGCCTCGATAATGGAGGTGGGAAGCCCATACAGGAACTGACGAATGAAGAACGCCGTCATAATGGAACCGAACAGACCGGGAACGATGAGCACCGCCGCATTGTTGAGCATTCCCAAGGAATCGTACAATACGAACTGCGCCGTCATAATGGAAGGTCCGGGAACCATGATTGCCGCAAGCAGGAACAGGAATACTTTGTTTCTGCCGATCCAATTGATTTTTGCGAACGAGAACGCCGCCATTGTGGAGGTGACTACGCCGACCACAACTGGCACGATGGAGTAAATCAGGTTGTTGAGAACCGCTCTCCAATAGCTGTACCCGGGCGCAAATTCCGAGCTTGTAAATCCGTTACGGAACAACTCGAAATAGTTATAAAATCCTCCGATTTCATACAACGTAGTGGTGTTGAAAGTACTCGTGGTAGGCCACCAAGCCCAACCTTCGAAGGGACCGACCGCACCCATACTACTGTTTGTAAAGGAACCTGCAATCATCCACCAGAACGGGTAGACCATGATGAACGCCCCGAAAAGCAAGATGATGTATGTAACAATGTCGCCTACAAGCTTCGCACGTTTTTTGCTGGCGCGGTGGGTTTTTGAAGAAAACCCGAAGAAAGCGAGCACAGCACCGAGCGCGTGACGGAAGGTGGAATAATGAACTTCTTCCTGAGCGGGAACGTTGTTTTCATTGATAACGTTTTCCATTTTCCTTTCCTCCTCAGTCCTTTTTCCTCGAATCCAGCCAGAACTGGAAGAGCGTGAGCACAAAGATGATAACGGCAAGAATCATACCGTACGCGGCACCCAACGACGCGTATGCACCGCGGGGATCGTTGATACCGTAGAACCAAATGAGGCTTACGTATCCCGACGTATACAAGTTCACTTGCGTCGATGACGTGAAGAATAGTTCGGGCTCCGCATAAATTTGCATACCGCCGATGACGGAAGTTACAACGTTGTAGAAGATAACGGGGTACAAATCGGGCATCGTTACTTTCCAGAAAATCGTCCAACCGTTAGCGCCGTCGATTTGCGCCGCTTCCTTCGTGGCGTTGTTTACACCGGAAAGTCCTGCAACGTAGAGAATAATCGTGCCGCCTAAGCCTTTCCAAACCGACATGATAACGATCATCGTTTTACTTAGCAAGCCCTGCGACCAGAATAGATTCCCCGCCGGCCACGATGCGTACGACTCGTCGATGATCCACGGAACGTCGGTACCCAATAAGGTATTGAATACACCCGTTTTCCCGAACATGAGCTTGAACGTGTAAATAATTGCTACCGTACTCGCGACGCAGGGAAGATAATAAAGCACACGGAACACACTTCCGCCCTTAATGTCGCGCGACATGCAAACCGCGAAGAACACGGAGAGCACCATGCCAATCGGAATACCGATCAAATAGAATACCGTGTTGAACATGGTGTAGCCCATAGCGTTTACGTAAATACCGTTATTGATACAGTAATCGCCGGGACCGTTCCAAACCTTCTCCGTAAAAGCGTACTTGTACCAATAGAACGGATCGTATGTAGCACCTTGCTGCAAGCGGTCGCTTACCATCGTCATATCGAAAACCGATTGGTCGCCGCTGAACATTCTTCCGAGGAACTCCCAAACGCCGCCCGAGAAAATGTTATAGTTCGTAAACGACAGCAACAACGCCATGACAAGCGCAACATAAACAAACAATACGGTACCGAATATAAGCGGTAAGCAGAATACCCAACCCCAAATGTTGTCCTGCAACTTTTGTTGGTTAATGGGTTTTCTCTTTTTCTTTTCAGGAACGACCGCTTCCGTTACGGCTTCTGCCGCAAACTCTTGCGTAGCGGTTACGTTTTCTTCCATATTACTCCTCCTTATTTTTATTGTTCTCTCTCTCCGCGAACGGAGAGAGAGTCAACGTTTTGTTACTTCAAAGAGTTTTGTGCCGCAGTTACTCTCAGCATGCAGAACACCGCAGGCGTATAGAAAGATGCCGTCACATTTTCGCTTTCCTTACGAGCAAGCACCGCGGAGGATTTAAAGTTCATCTTTTGATCCGTCGTGAGTTCCTGCTTGTTGCGGTATGCGAGCATCTTGGGCGAAGTCGAACCGTCAAGCGAATTGATCCACGATTCATCCTCGGTGTACATACTCGCGTCTCTCGCCGAGTTAAGCCCGTACTGCATTCTGATGTTGAGGTCGCGTTCCGCATAGGTGAAGCAAACCATTCTCAATACCTTCATCGCGAAGGAAATGTTCGTACCGTTCTCACCCGTGAAGTTTTTCAGCACGACGTCTTTGTACTGCGTATCGTAACGAACTGCTCCGCTTCCGCCGTAGTCGGTGAACTGAGGGTTGCTTGCAAACCACTGTTCAACCGTCTGTCCGTTCTTGGAAGAGGTGGGAATGGAATCCGCCGCCATAGCAAGCGCGATATTGTAATAATGATCCCAAATCGCTCTGCCCTGCGTCTTATCCGTCGTGTCTGCAAAACCGTCGGGGGTGATCATGTCTTTAAACGCACCGTCCGTAGCGGTTTGATAATTCAAGAAATCGGAGCACTGGTCTTTGAAGTTAGGAAGCTGCGCACCCGCATAGGTAAGGGTTACCTGCTCCTCTCTGCCGATCGTAAGCGCGGCAATCAAAGACGCGGCGCCTTCCTTCTTCCAATATTCCGGATCGCCCTCTTTGAGCTCTGCAAGTCTGCCGTTTGCCGCATAACCTACGGAGTCCATACGGGCAGCCCATTTATCTTGACGCTTGATTTGGTTGTTGACGATTTCCGTTTTGGTATAAACCTTCTTGCCTGCGGCTTTATCGCTGCGCTGATCGTAGTCGCCGTTCGCCGCGTCGCCCGTGCCCTTCGCCTTGTCATCGTTGCTGTAGATGATAGAATCGTAGTTTGCATCTTTGGTTGCGGTATAAAGAGCAAGCTTTTCGGAAACAGGAGCGGGCATCTGACCGAATTCGAACACGTCCATCTTCGTATCGTTACGCGCCGAAGCGTCCCACGTACCTGCCCCGTAGAACACCGCCTGACCTGCACGGAAGTAATCCCAACCGGAAGAGGTCTTGCTCTGTGCATCGGCTACGTCGCCCGCGTGTCCGGAGTTGCCGTTCCAAGTGGAACCGAATTCCTGATATGCACCGTACGTTTCCATGAAGTTCTTACTGTTCATACCGTACTGTACTTGCGCGTTTCTGTCCGTGCCGTCGAGGTTCTTCTTGCTACGCGTCTCCGCGGTGGTACCGCCCTGCGCGTATGCGTTTTCGTTTTTATCCTTTCCTGCCGTATCATTCGAGCATTTCTTTGCCGACGAATCGATAAGATCGGCATCGTTGGAAGCAAGCCAAGGAAGCAAGTAAAGCGCATTGCCTTGCGCGCCTTCGTACTGCTCGCTGCCGTAAATAGGCTCCTGCTTGTTCGCGTTAGCGATTCCGCCCTTGCCGCTCGTGGGATCGTTGGAATCCCAATCGAAGGTGTTGAGGTAATAGGTCACCGCCCAAACAAGCGCGCCGTACTCGGCATACGTAAACACGTTGTGTCCGATGCTTGCGTCGTAGGGAACGTTCGTCGCTTTCGCATTCGTCTGATCGGTAATTTCAAAGGTGTCGCCGGGGAACCCGGGAAGAGTTACCGTATAGCCTTCGTGGTTCGGAGAGAATTCGTCCGTCGCGCAAGCAATCGGGTCGCCCGCGTTGAGCGCCTGCGTAAAGGTTGCGTAGCGGTAGAAGTTGAAGGGTTTGTAGGTTACGGGAACACCGATCGCAATGAGGGGAGCTTCCTGACCTTCCGTCGCCGTTTTCGTCGTGCCGTCGGAAAGTTTGTACTCGCCGCTTGCCGCAAAGGTTGCAACGTAGTCGTTCGCGTCCTTATAACCTTCGTATTTCTTAGCGTAAGAACCGGAGGACGCGATGGAGCTCACGTTCTCAACGTTACGAGGAGTGGAACCCTTCGTCGTCTCGTACGCTTTCTTCAAATCGTTAGAGAAGAATTTTTTATTGTAACCCATGGAGAAGTTGGAGTAGTCTTTCGGCAAACCGTAGATGCCAACCTTTTCCGCACCGCTTGCGGTGTAGAAGCCCGCACCTTGCGCGCCGTTTGCGTTATATACCACATCTTGACCAAGAGTGTAATTTGCGTTGTCCTTGTTGTAGCCGTAGTACGAAATCGCACTCGACCAAATTTCGCCGATGTTCTGAACAGCGTCGGCATCGGTTACGAGATAATCGGTCAAATCCATTACGACGGGTTTACCTTGTCTGGGTTTTGCATATCTCTGTACATATTTAGGAGAAAGGTAAATAACGTCCGCGATCTTATCCAAACCGCCGTTAAGCGTATTGTTTAAGGTCGTGAAGTAGTTATCTTTCAAAGTCGTCGTGGTCAAATCGACTTTAATGTCAATTCCCATCTTTTGGGAATACATTGCTTTCCATTTGTCGCAAATGGTTTGGTTTGTGTGCTTGTCGGATTCGCTGCAGAAAATATTTACCGTGATGGTATCGTCAGGCGAAAGTTTTCCACCGCCGCCGCACCCCGCAGCTGTCAGCGCAACGCCGCTTACCATAACTGCGGAGAGCGCTACGAGAGATACGTTTTTCAACATTCTTCTCTTTGTTGTCTTCATGTTACTGAAATTCCTCCCTTTTTTTAACAAAATTTGGTAAACAAGCCCTTCGGGGAACACCGCCTTGCTGCTTGGGGGGCGCATGGGCAGTAAAAAACACCCGTCGGGAAAAAATTCCGCCGAGAGGGTGAAATGAAAAAAAGAGACGCATTCGTAAACCTTTTTCGGTACGCAAAAAAAATGCAGAAAAAAAGTTAGCGAATACGCCTCATATCATGACTTCCCCCCGTCGTCATTTCATGTAGTGTATTTAGTATAACACCCCCTCACCTGTTTGTCAATGGGATTTTAAAAATTTTTTTGTGATAATTTCACCTTTTTTTATACTTTTTTAGAGAAAAGTCACCAAAAGGCGGTATTTTTCTCGATATTTTGGAAGTTTGCCGCTTTTTTAGCTACTTTTGGGCATTTTCGCACGCTTGCAGGGAGGATTTGCCCTAAACCGACAAAAAAGCGGGCACGGAATATTTCCGCACGCCCGCTTTTAAAATTCGTTTTTTCGCTCCTATATATAATAATGTATATAGGAATTATATTTTCTTATTCCATGCGGTCGAGAATGTCGAGGATCTCGCTTATCCGATCCAAATCGTCCCGCGTGTAATAATCGATATAAATTCTGCCCTTTTTGTCCGTTCCGATGAGAGAGACTTTCGTGTGGAAGGTGCCGCGCATCCGCTCTACGAGATGTTTGAGCTCCGCGCTCGCAAGGGCGTTTTTCTTCTCCTTGTCCTTCGCCAAAACTTCGGGCGGGTTGAGGAACTGCTTGACGGCGCGTTCCATATCGCGCACCGACCAACCGTTTTTCACGCATTCACGGGCAAGCTCCGCCTGCGATTCCTGCGGAACGGTAACAAGCGTTCTCGCGTGCCCCGAAGAGAGCTTGCCTTCCCGCACGAGCGCGACGACGTCGGCGGAAAGCGTCAAAAGCCGCAAGGTATTTGCGATTGCGGGACGGGATTTGCCGAGCCGCTCTGCAAGCACTTCCTGCGTGAGACTGAACTCCTCCATGAGACGTTTCATACCGTACGCGGCTTCGATGGGGTTCAAGTCCTCGCGTTGTAAGTTCTCGATTAACGAAATTTCCTGTATTTCGCGCTCGTCGAGCTCTTTCACGATTACGGGAACTTGCGACAGTCCCGCGCGGATTGCCGCACGATAACGGCGTTCACCCGCAATAATCATATATCTTCCGCCCGCCGATTTGTTGACGACAAGCGGCATAATAACGCCGTGTTCTTTAATGGAATTTGCCAGGTCGTTCAACGCGTTTTCGTCGAACGCTTTACGCGGCTGATCGGGGTTGGGAAAAATATCCGATATAGGAACTTCCGTTGCCGCTCCCGTTTCGTTTTGTGCATTTCCGTACGCTTCTTCCGTTTCGCTGAATAAAGCGGAGAGCCCCTTTCCGAGTCCTTTCGCCATAATTTATTCTCCTTCTCTCTCTGTTTTTTTCAAAAATTCTTCCGTTAAAGCACTGTAAGCCCGCGCGCCCATACACTTGGGATCGTGGAGCAAAATGGGTTTTCCGTGGCTGGGCGCCTCCGAAAGGCGCACGTTGCGCGGAATAACGATTTCGTACAGCTTTTTTGTAAAATACTTTTTGATTTCCGCCGCGATTTGCTTGCTGATAAGCGAACGCCCGTCGTACATCGTGAGCACGACGCCTTCCACCTTCAAGCCCTTGTTGAGGTGCTGACGCACGAGCGCAATCGTGTTCATGAGCTGCGAAAGCCCTTCCAAGGCGTAATATTCGCTCTGAATGGGAATGATAACGCTGTCCGCTGCGGCAAGCGCGTTGATCGTGATAAGCCCCAAGGAAGGAGGGCAGTCGATCAGGATGTAATCGTACTCGTTGCGTACTTTTTCAAGCGCGCCTTTGAGTACTTTTTCGCGGGACTTTTTGTAGACGAGTTCTACTTCGGCGCCCGCGAGGTCTATGTTGGACGGCAGGATGAACAGGTTTTCAAGCTCGGTCGGAAGAACGTTGTCCTTGACGTCCTCTTCGTCGATCATCACGTTGTAGACGGATTTTTTGAGCGTGCTCTTGGAAAATCCAAGCCCTGTCGTGGCGTTGCCCTGCGGGTCGAGGTCTACAAGCAGAACTTTGCGGTTGAGCGTTGCGAGATACGCCGCCATATTCACGCAAGTAGTCGTTTTGCCTACGCCGCCCTTTTGGTTGGAAAACGGAATAATCTTTCCCATACCTTACTCCTTCTTATCGTCGTTCGTGTCGGAAGGATTCGTCTCTTCCGCGTCTTTTGCTTCGGTCTTTTCGGGTTCGGAGGTTTCGCCCGTCGTGCTCATGCCCTTTTCCCCGAAAGGCGTATCCGGCTTGCCCTTGTCGTGCTCTTCCATATATTTTAATACCTCGGTGTAGCTTGCGCCCTTCATGAGCATATCTACCTCGTTGGTATAAATGGTTTCGCACTCTACGAGCACGCGCGCCATATTGTCGAGAATGGAGCGGTTTTCAAGCAACAACTTTTTCGCCCGCGCATATGCGCTCGAAACGATCGCTTTCACTTCCTCGTCGATGACCGCGGCGGTCTGCTCGCTGTACGTCGTACGCTCCTCGAAATCGCGCCCGATGAATACGGGACCGTCGCTCGCGTAGACGATCGGTCCGAGCTTTTCGCTCATACCCCATTCGGTAACCATCTTACGCGCGATGCGCGATACCTTTTGAATGTCGCTCGCCGCACCTGCCGAAATGTCTTGAATGACGATTTCTTCCGCAATACGCCCGCCGAGCATCATACAAATCATATCGTTAAGTTTCTTAACAGTATAATCGGTGTCGTCGTTTTCGGGACGGGTAAGCGTGTAGCCTGCCGCCATACCGCGGGGAATAATGGAGACTTCGTGAACGTTCTCGTTCTTCTCGCACAGCTTGGCAAGGATTGCGTGCCCCGCTTCGTGATAGGCGGTACACTTCTTATCCGCCTCGGTAACCACGCGGCTCTTCTTCTGAGGTCCCATGATTACTTTGTTAATTCCTTCATAAAGTTCGTGATTGCCAATCATCGTCTTGTTTGCGCGCGCCGCTAAGATCGCCGCTTCGTTCAAGAGGTTCGCAAGATCCGCTCCCGAGAAACCGCTCGTCATACGGGCGATCACCTTGAAATTGACTTCGGGAGCCAAAGGCTTATTTCTCGCATGAACTTTGAGGATTTGTTCTCTTCCCTTTACGTCGGGAAGGTTGACGTAAATCTGTCTGTCGAATCTGCCGGGACGAAGCAAGGCATCGTCGAGGATATCCGCACGGTTGGTTGCCGCCATAACGATAACCCCTTCGTTTGTCTCGAAGCCGTCCATCTGTACGAGGATTTGGTTTAAGGTCTGCTCACGTTCGTCGTGACCGCCTCCCAAGCCCGCTCCACGCTGACGCCCTACGGCGTCGATTTCGTCGATGAAGATAATGCAGGGCTGATTGCGTTTGGCGAGGTCGAACAAATCGCGCACACGCGACGCACCTACGCCCACGTACATTTCTACGAAGTCGGAACCGCTTACGGAGAAGAACGGAACGCCCGCTTCCCCCGCAACCGCTTTCGCGAACAAGGTTTTACCCGTTCCGGGAGGGCCTACAAGCAGCACGCCCTTGGGAATCTTCGCACCCAAATCGGAAAACTTCTTGGGACTGCGTAAAAACTCCACGACTTCTTTCAGCTCTTCCTTCTCTTCTTCTGCGCCCGCCACGTCGGAGAAGCGCACCTTTAAGTTGGTGGAAACCCGTGCTTTGGTCTTGCCGAAGTTCATCACTTTGCCGCCACCGCCGCTTGCCGCTCTCATTGTAATAATAAGAAGCACGCCCGCGACCACCAAGATGCCGATATAGATTACGTTCCCCCATCCGCTGCCCGCATTGGGATTGCTGTAATCGTACTGCACGTCGTATTTGGTAAGCCAATCTTCCAACTTCTCGAACCCGTCTACGGTATGCATATTCGAAATGTACGCCCAATGGTCGTAGCTGCCGGAATTCGTCTTCTTATCGCTGAAGCTACCGTAAATCGTGTAACCGTCGATATATACGCGTTGGAACTTCTCGGTGCTCAATATGGGCTGCTCTGCTCCGTTCTCGTCGACCACAAATCCTTTGACGTGCGTTATGAATTCGCTCGTCGTCATTTTCTTGTTGTCCTTGATCACCGTGGTTAGCAAGAAATACAACCCGATGCCGAGAGCCAACGCCACGATTACTGCAATAATCGCTTTTGCCGTTTTACTCAACTTTACTCTCCTTCTTATATAATTATTGTCCGCACAACAGTATGCGTAAATTCAACGGTATTATTGTATCATAAAACCTTAAAATAAGCAAGTGTTTCATGGAAATTCTTTCCGATTTTTCATAATTATCACAAAACCCCCTCAAATGGGCTATTTGGGGCTTTGCGTTGCCTGATTTTGACCATTTTTGTTGTTTCACATGAAACACTCCACGGAATTTCCCAAAATTTAATGTTTCACGTGAAACATTAGTGCTGTCCGTTTTAAACCTGTTTTAATGTTATGTGGTATGGAAAGGAAAAAGACTAGGGTGATTCCTGCCGACTTCCTATGGACTTCCCTCCGACTTCCTATAATACTCCCTTAGATTTTCCATGGACTTCCTACGCCCCTCTACGGGCTTTCTACGGGTTTCTTACAGGAATCCCGCGGAATTCCCTTGGATTCCCTACAAAGCTTCTACGGGCTTCCTGTGGGCTTCCTACGGATCGCCCACGGATTTCCTGCGGAATTCCCTCAAACCTCTCACGGACTTCCCACGGA
>CAMWUS010000035.1 GCA_947177495.1 uncultured Clostridia bacterium | reverse complement strand
ATCCGTTTCCGTCGAAATTTCCCGTAAACGGTACGCCCTTCCGATCGGTTGCGGTCTGCCAATTAGCCGCTTCGTCGTTAATAACAAGCTGTTTGTTGTCATCGCCATACTCGTGAATTGCCGCAACACCGATTGTGTTGAAATCTTCCTCGCCCGACATATCGATGTCGTTTGCAAGAACATACGCGCCTGCAAGGTTGTTGTGAACGTCTTGCAAATCTGCGGCAGTTTTGATTTCTCTGTAAAGCAATCCAAACGTTACTTCTACTTCGAAACTGTGCTTTTCGTCAACCGCGACGGTAAGCGTTACGGTAACGTTTTTCCCCGAAGTCAACGTACCTGCAACCGTCGTGTTGTCCGCGGTAAGCGTTGCGGTGGTATCAGGCTTTTCGCCGCCGTTTTTATAAGTAGCGGTAAAGCTGCCGTTCGTAAACCAAGCAAAACCGTCTGCCGTGTTATAGGTAAATTTCTCACCTTCCGTCAACGTATTCAACGTGTAGGTTACTGCCGTAGGCGTTGCAAGAACGGTAATCGTTTGCGTGACCGTCTTTCCGCCGTAGCTATACGTTACAACCTGTTCGCCCACCTCATCGGTATACGATACGTTGTTCGTTACTTTTACGGTATCTTCCGTGCCGTCGGAATAGGTTACGGTAAGCGTTACATTGGAGAAGTCGATGGTTTCGCCCGCATAATACTTCGCGTTCGTATCCAAGCCCGCCGCAAGCGTCAACTCGGTAACGACGACGGAAGAATCTTTTACCGAAACGGTATAAGTCAATTCCTTGCCGCCGTAGCTGACTTTTACGGTATAATCGCCTGCGGTGTTCATGTCAACAGCGGAGGAGTCAACCATGTCCGCAGTAACGTTCACCACGTCGGAGGTGTTATTGTTATAATTTACGGTAATCTTTGCGCTTGCCGCATTATCAAACGTTGCGCCCTGCGTAAAGGTCTTGTTGGGCTCCGTCGCCCAAGCAATGCTTGCTACCGACTTCGCATATACATCAACTTCCAACTCACAAATAACGCCGTCGGCAACAACCGTGATCGTTTGCTTATCCGCAAGCGTTTTGTCGAAACCGAAGAATACAGCGTCTTCGATGGTAACTTCCGCACCGCTTACAAGGATTCCCTTTACGGTAATTTTTGCGGTATCGAGATCCAAACCTTCGATAAGGTTATAGCCTTCTGCCAACGTGGCTTGCATGCTGATGTATTTCGCAGAAACAAGCATGGGATAGATACCGTCTACAATTTGCCAAGCACTTGCGGGCAATGCGTAAGTTTCTGCTGTTTTCAGCTGCGTTTCCGTTTTGCTGAATGCTTTATCGCCTATCGCAAGGTTGTAAAGATTTTCGGTTTTCCCGTTTTGCGATTCTGCAATCATGGGCAGGTCAACCGCGTTCCCCATGGACGTGTATTTTGTTACAAGGTTGATGCTGTTGCGCACCGTACCTTCGTTGATGGCAGCGATTGCCGCGCCGTGCGTATACCACGAAGTAAGTTCGCCGCTCTTTACAATTACGTTCTCGATCAAACCTTCATTGATCGTTGCCACCAAGGAGTTGTGCTTGCCGAGGTCTAACGAGAAGTTTTCGATTGCAACGTTGCGCACAACGCCGCTCTTGCCGATGTTGTTAAACAACGAAATACCCTGATATTTCGAATAGATTTTATGGTCCTGTTCGTCCAGCTCGGTGCAGCCAAACGTCCAATTTTTGAGCGCATAGCCCATACCGTCAAAAGTACCGGTAAAGGTTTTGCCCTGACCTACTTGGGGAATGTAATCCTCATCGGCTTCCGTCGTACCGGGACGAAGATCGATTACTACGGTACCGATACCTGCAAAGTCGGTTAAAGTCGACATGTCGATATCGTTGCCGAGCACATAGTAACCGTCTAAATGCTCGTTGATATACGCGAAGTCGCTCGCTTGTTTAATGATTTTATCTGCAAGCGTTAAGCGCACGTCATATTCTTTGTCTGCGGTCGTTGCCGTAAGCACTAACGCACCGCTGTTTGTATAGTTTGCAAACGCTTCCTTTTTCACGGTAAGCACGTTGCTTGCCCAAGAATAGTTTGCGCTGTCTACCGCCTTTCCGCCAAGTTTCAGCGCAGTAACATTTGCGGGAATATATACGGTAATATCTGCGGGTACGCTGAGATCTGCGGCGATACCCGTAAAGAAATCGCGCGCCGTTACCTTTACGGTAAGGTCGAGGGATTTGCCCTGATAGGTAAGCGTAGCGGTATACGTACCTGCAACCGACATATCCACCTTGCTCAAATCGAGCATGTCCGCCGTGACTGCCACTTCGCCCTTATTTCCGCTGTCATAAGTAACGTTCAAAGCCGCGGAGCCGATTTCAAACATGTCGCATTCTTTATATTCGAGCGTGGGCTGTGTTTTAAGCTCAATACTTCTTACCGCATCCGTTTTTACGATAATATGGAAATAAGCAGTACCCGCAACGCCCTTGTAAGTATAGCTTATATTGATGCGCTGTTCTTCGCCTATCAACGTCATATCGGGCTGATTCGTAAGGTGTTCTGCCAAAAGCGCAACCGTTTGCGTGCTGTTGTCGCTCATCGTAAGGGTAAGCGTATAGTCCGAAAGGTCAAACGCGTCGCCTTGGAAATATGTATCCTTGCCGACGTTGACCTTTACCGATTTCAGCGTCACCTCGACAGAGGCGGGATCACTTACCGTAACGGTAAACGTGGTCGTTAAAGGTGTACCCCCCCCCGCGGGATATGATACGGTAACCGTTACCTCTCCCGCCGCCGACATATCCGCCGAAAGCATGGAATCGGTCATATTCTCCGTTGCGGACGTGCCGTCCGAATAATTGAGTTTCAATATACCGCCTTCCGCGCTCAGCGTGTCTCCTACGATATATTCTGTTTTTGTAGGGGCGGTTTGCACCTCTACCGATGTTAAAGTGGGCTTGGCTTTTCTACAGCCCA
The DNA here is from genome assembly GCA_947177495.1 of uncultured Clostridia bacterium. Lineage (GTDB taxonomy): Bacteria > Bacillota > Clostridia > Christensenellales > Borkfalkiaceae > Gallimonas. The sequence goes on along the minus strand of CAMWUS010000035.1, from coordinate 7,644 downwards.
CCCCCGCGAAGGCAAAAATGACCATTATCAATGATACTACAATCATGTAAAGGCGCATTCTTCTCTTCAAACTTTGCTTTGTCATACTTTCCTCCTTACATGCGGTCGATACCGCTTTTTTCTTTTATCAATAACGGGTGCCACCCGATACTGCCGCTTTTGTTTCCGAACCGAATTCGTTTTCTTCTATAATGTGCGCCGTTATGTTGGCGATTGCCTTGGATACGGCACCGTAAATACCTGCATCTCGGCTGAGTGTAGAACAGTCTACCGTGACCGCATTTGCCGACCGTGCAATACTTGCGCGTACAATATTCAAATACCGTTCTCCGAACGAGCCTGCCGCACCGGCAAGCCGTATATCGGACAAATCCAAAACCTCAACTAAATCTTTTAACGCATTCCCGAGTTCCTCGGCTGTGCCGTCTACGTACTCTACAATTTGCCGATCCCCACTCAAATACCGCTCCGCAAGCGTTTCCGCCGTTACGGTGCAACCGCGTTTTTCCAACTCTAAGACGATACCGTTTAAAGACGCAATGTCGTCCAAGTAATGCGTTTCGCCGCCGAATTGACGCTTTATCAAACCGATTTCTCCCGCATAGCCGCGCGTACCCACATACGGTTTTCCGTTTAAGATAAGCGCACTGCCTATCCCGCGCCCCACGTATACGTACATGGCGTTGGCGTTTTTATTGTCGCCGAGCCAGCCGGCATTCATCTCCCCCATAGCGGCAAGGTTGATATCATTCGTTATCTTTACGGGAACGTTGAAATGCCTGTGAAAGAGGTTGGGCAAAAAGTTGGGCTGTGCCGTTATTTCTTTTGAAAAGTGCGGGGATTGCGCAATCTCGCCCGTAATATTGTTTATTTTACCGGGGGTGGAAATATCGATCCCGAGAAGCGGCAATTTTACAATATTATCGATGACGCGTTTGATATCGAGAATAACCTCATACAACGCTTTCAATTCTATGGTATCGGGATTGTTTACCGTACTGCTGTAAACAATCTCTTCCTTCATGTTTGCGATTACGTAACCGATATTTTCGTCGGTAAGCGATACCACAGCCACACAGCCGTACGCACCGTTAATCGAAAGCATTTGAGGCCGCCGCCCCTTTCTGGTGTCCAAATGCAAATCGCTCATCTTAATCAGCCCGTACTTTATAAGGTCTGCCGATATCATAGAAACCGCGGCAATAGATAATCCCATTTTTTCAGCGAGCTTACCCTGCGTCATATCCTCTTTCCGTAAAAGATTGAGAATCGCTTTGTTATTATGTATCCGTGCGTCGGTTTGATTTTTACCTATGGGTTTTGTCATAATCCCTTCTGTCCTTTTCATTTTTGATTATTATACAAAAATCCGCGGAACAAGCAACAAATTAAAATGTATAGTCGTCTGTAATCGTTCCGTCGTTCATCCCGAAGAAATTCGAAAGGTTGCAGTTGACGCCGCAATTCGTGATGGTACTGCTGCTGTTCTTTCCGACAAAAGCGCCGACCGCAGCGGCATTGGGGGCCGTAACCGTACCGCTGAACGTACAGTTTGTAATAGTAGCATCTAATGCGGAACCGACGAACCCGCCCACGAAATTGTTGGGGGATTTTACCGTTCCTTCAAGGTGTAAATCCTTGACCGTTCCGCGGAGGAATCCGAAGAATCCGGCGTTGAACGCGCCCTCTACCGTAAAGTTGGAGATGGTGTGTCCCGCACCGTCGAATATACCGCAGAATGCCGTATCCAAATTGTCATCATCGGTATATTCGCCGATGGGTTTCAATGCGGCGCCGTTGCAATCGATGTCGTTTGCAAGCACATAGTATATCGATTTGGTATTCTTTTCATTGCCGAGGTTAATCAAATCCTCTACCGTCCGAATGATTCTATCCGCCACAATCACGGAAGCGCGGTACGCTTTCCCCGCTGTTTCCAAGATAATCATTGTACTGCCCTGATTGAACGATGCAAGCTCCGACTGCGGAATGGTGACGGTTGTTCCGCTTTGCGTGAATTGCAGCGCTTTGCCCGAACAGCTTATCTTTGTAACTGTTCCATGCGGGAAGGTTATCTGAGCGTCACCGCTGATTTTCCCTTCAAAGAAGATGATATTGTTTTCAAACGCCGCTGTGCCATTTACGTGCGCCGTAACAATATCGCTTACGATTTTGCCGAATACGGCGCGGTATTTAACCGCAGTACCGTCGTCTACGTCTTCGGCCACCGTAATAACGTCGCCGATCAGCGTTACGCCCTTCGGTGCATCCACAAGCTCATACTTCACGTCGTTCTGATTTGCCGTTTCGGGCAATACGCGCGAAGAAATCTTGTATTTTTGTCCCGCAAGCATTTCGGTATCGGGATTGACAATTTCCACTGTCTCCGGACGATCGTAAAGCTTATACGTTCTCTCACCGCTTGCATACAAACTGCTTACGATAACCGTAAATTCGCTACAGGTTGCGTTGCGGGTATTTACTCTGCCGCCCTCGTCTACCCGTACGCCTTCGCCGCGCACTTCGAAGGTAAACTTTTCTTCCGGAGATATAACGGAGGGTGAATAGGTAAACTCAATATCGAACTCGTCACCGCAATTGAAGTATTCCGCCTGTTTCGCAACCGTGATACGGCGGACATAACTTACTTTTTCGGACGACACAAGCGTAGGAAGCTTTCCTTCCTCCTGCACCCAACCTTCGCCGAGGTTGAATTTGTGTGCCCGCATTTGATCGTATGTATCGAACAGGATATCGCTTTCGTCGCCTTGCGAGCCTAATCCCGCAAACGTTATTTTTGTAATTTCGGTGTTGCCGTTGCATTCGGCAGTCGCGTAGCAGTTTTCGATTCTGCCATTGTTTTCACCGACAAACGCGCCGAAGTCCGAATCCGCCTCTACTTTCCCTGCGGCGTAACAATTTTTGATCGTACCGTTATTACGCCCGACAAATCCGCCTATTACGCGGGCTTTTGCCGTAGGATCGTTGAGCATTGCTCTTACGCCTACCGTCGAATAACAGTTTTCCACAAGTCCGCTGTTAACGCCGACAAGCGTGCCCGAGAACGAACGCACAGTATGCGTTCCGCCTTCGTAGCCCAAATTCTTAATAATCGAGGTGTCTAACGTAAACCCGAACAAACCTGAGTTATATGCCTCCGCGTCTCTGCGGTTCATTGTTCCGCCCGTTATCTTGTGACCGTTTCCGTCGTAAATGCCCGCCCATGCGTCAGCGCTTGCCTCGGACCAGTTGGTAACGTCGTGATATACGCCGATCGGGTACCAACCGGCAGGCTCGTTTGCAAGATACTCCGTAAGGTCGATATCATTTGTTTGAATATAATATTTGGAAAGATTTGCACGTTCGGATCTGATCGCCGCCAGCTCGTACGCGTCGGAAATCAGCATATCCGCCTTTTTCACTGTTACTTTAAGCGCATGCGCAGTCGTGCGTACGCTAATCGTCGAATCGCCTACCGGAAGCGCGTTCACATAATCGACAGCCAAAGTGATAACTTTCGTCTGCGTATCGTACGTATACATGCCGTCTTCCAACGCGCCGTTGCCGTCCGCTAACGATATAAATTCGGCGTCGGGGCTTTCGGTAAAGTCGAGCTGATAGGAAAGCGGTATACGGGAACCGACTTCGGTCAGTTGCACAGGCTCGCTCGCCCGCACAAATCCCGCCGTTTTGGCGATAAACTCTTTGGATTTTTTATAGCCGTTGGAAGACGTTACTTCCACCGAGAATTTCGTATTGTTTTCAACGCCGTCGGCGAAGTTCACAATCCCCGTATAACGGTCCACCGTAATGCCCGCAACCGATTGCGAAAGCGCATACGTCATAGCATACGAAGGTTTGCTGACGACCGTTACGGCGTCGCCGTTAATAAGATACTCGGAATAGTTGGTAAACGTTATTTCGGGTTCTCTATCCGGCTGAACAAGCGTTACCACGATGGGCAGGGAACTAACCCCGTTGCTTTCGGCACGCACCATAATCTGCGTTCCGCCCGCAACGCTTTCGTCAAACGTAACTACCCCGCTGTTTTCGTCAAGCGTCACGCCCGCAGGTACACTGCCCACGATGGAATATTTGATATTTCCGCCCGTCGTTGTCTGCGCCGTTACGCGCTCGCCCGAGGAAATGCTGTACTCGATATCCGAAAACGAGACTCTCGGCGTTTCTTTTTTACGGCAGCCGCTCATGCCGATTGCCAGAAAACCTGCCATTAAAAGACTGATTGCTTGCTTAAATTTCATAAATATTTCTCCTCGCTTTTGCCGTTAACCCTTTAAACCGCCGATAATGGTGTTCTCCATAATCGTTTTTTGGAAACATGCAAACAGAACCAACATGGGTAACACGGTTATCATGACCGCCGCAAACATTGCGGGATAGTCCATTTGTTGCATTGCCGCCGTTTTGATTTCGTCCAACCCTACCGCCAAAGTTGTTAAACTTGGCAGAAAGATTGCGGGTGTGGAATAGTCGTTCCAAAGTCCGATTGCTTGCAAGATAAATACTGCAATGATAGGTCCCTTTGCGAGCGGAATCATGATACGGAAAAAGATTATAAAATCATTCGCTCCGTCCACACGCGCCGCCTCGGCATAACTCCATGAGATATTAACGAAAAACGCATAAAACAGAATAAAGTTTAATCCGAATGCGCCCGAATACAGGAAGAGTAATCCGATTACGGTATCGTACATTTTAAAGTCCTGCATCATACGCACCTGACCGGGCAGACTTCCCACAATGGGAACCACCATCATAAATACCGCAACGCCGTATATGAGTTTCTTCCCGATAAAGTTATACTTGGATACCGTATACGCCGCACAGCAGGAGAAGAACACGCTGACGAATGCGCCCGCAATTGTCAGGATCGCGCTCATGCCGAACATCTGCACAATGTTCATGCCCGATGCCGAACCGTAACGGAACACACCATTTGTGTAACTTGTGAACGCCCAATTCTTCGGAAATCCGTTTATGTGCGTTAAAAACTCCGACGTCTCTTTAAAGGAGTTGACGAGCATCCACAAAAAGGGATACAGCAACGTAATTGCATAAAGCACAAACAGCGCGAAGATGCACCACATCAACCAACGCGGAACGTTGTTTTTCAGTTTGCGTGCGTTACGGGCTTGTTTAAACGATGCTAATTTGGATAACAATTTCGCTTTCATCCGCCCCTCCTTAATAATCCACGCCGGCAAAGCACTTCGACATGAAGTGACGTACCGTCAAGATAACCGGCGCCCAAATAAGCGAGCACAAGAGCCCTGTCGTTGCGGCGCTTTCCAAGTTGCGGTCTGACTGCGATATTGTGAAGATAACCATGCCGATTGTTTGCGTGCCGTTTGCGCCCTTTGTCAATAAGTACGGCTGTAAATACAGCGTAAGCACATTTGTCATACCAAGAATAATCAACGTGGTGAGTGTGGGCCATATGAGCGGAACCACAAACTGAAAGAATTCTCGCATGGGTCCCACGCCGTCCAAACGGGCACTTTCAAGTACCTCTTCGGGGACACGCCCGATTGCACCCGACAGCAATACGATATTATAGCCGAGCCCCGCCCAAATACAATAAATATAGACCATAATCTGCGCGTTCGGTTCCTTACCGAAGTATTGCAGATGAAGCCCCATTTTTTGCATTAAAACGTTTAAAAATCCATAGCCGGGCTCAAACGGCATACGGAATGCAAGGGTAAGCGCGACCACGGGAATAATATTCGGAATGAAATAGATGACTCGGAACACGCCCGACAGCGGCATTTCTTTATACAAAAAGTAAGAAAATACCGTTGCAAGCGGAATGCTGATCATGCAAGTAACAGGCATATACAAGAATGAATTGAGATATACCTGCCTCGTTGCCGGATCGATTTTAAAGGATCGGAAAAACGCAATAACGTTATCAAATCCAACCCATTCGTATTCAAAGAATTCGTTCTGCCGTTGAAAAACAAGCGCAACCGAATTGATGTTTACATACAGCCAAGTGATTAAAAACTGCAAAACGGGATATGCAAGCATCACAACGATAAAAATACATGCCCCCACCGAATTGCGGCGTTTGCGTTTTTTACGAAACCCGTCGCCGTTTGTACTCTTGGAACGGGTTTTTCCTTTGTTGAAAAGAGCAGCTATTTTATTCATACGTACTCGCCTCCGCTACGCCTGAATTTCGCGCAAGAACGTAAGTTTCATATCGGAGATATTCAGAATGGAACCGGCCGCCGAATCCAAACGAATACGGATTCTGTCGGTATTTACCGGCGCGGTAACGATGAGTTCGTAGTACTGCCACTCCTCACCCGCAATCGTAACGTCGTGCGTTTCCAACACGTTGTCCTGCGCAGGATAGAACATCAGCCGTGCGCGGCTCCCGCTGCCCGTTGCTTTTGCATAGAAAGACAACTTGTATTCGTAATTTTCATATACGGCGTCTACATATTGCGCCAAATAACCGCCCTCTTTTAACTGAGCACCGCAACCGCCGTCTTTGCCGTATCCTTCGCCCCAGGTTACAAGCTCGGTGATGTTATCGCTCGTTGCCGTGGCGAGCAACCCGCCGCGCCATGCGTTTACTGCCGTTTCTTCCACCGTTGCCTTGATGGGCACGGTAAAGGAAGCGTTTGCAAGTTTATTTATTTTCGGCAATGCCGTAGGGTGCGAGGGATAATCCGCGCGTCCGACGTAAGTGTTGGGCGTAGGTTCGTAGGCAGTTATCTTTTGGTCTTTAAACGGTATGTATTTAACCCAATCGACCAACATCTGATCGGTTTCGAAGTTTGCCTCTCCGCCCCAACCTTGCGGGAACCAAACGCCGATCCATAACCGACTTTGAAGGTAGGGAATGATTGCGGTGCCTTTTTGAACGAATTCGCCGTCTATGTAATAATCGATGTGATCTTCATACCAATCAAATCCGAACACGTGCCAGTTCCCGTCGTTTACGGGATCGACTTCCGTGATGTAATATTCACGAACGCCTGTACCCGAATCGCTGAGCCAGCTCGTATTGTAAATATGCCGATATGTAAAGTCGCCCGACATCTCGATATCTATTTCGTGATTGTTATCGGTATTGCTTTCGTCGTAGGCAAACGTCCACAGCGCACTGCACGTACCGAGACGGGGATGCGGTTTCATTTTGATTTCGTACCGTCCGGGTCCCACCAAGAACTTGGAGATAAGCGCCGCGCCCGTTTTGGTGCCGTCGGTGCGAGAACCGACGCCTTTTAACGGACCGCTGTAATAGTTGCCGTTCCCCGTAAGCGCCAACACGCCGTCGTCGGTATAGCTGACGTTCTCTTTAATAACACCGCCGTTATCAACGCCCCAAGCCGCATTGCAAATATACCAACTGTCAAAATCTACTCCGCCTGTGAAATCGTCGAAGAAAGCGTTTTCATAATCGAACTCTACACGGTCAAGCGGCAACAGAGGATCTTCCCTCACAGAAGCCCTCGAACATCCCGCAATAGCGCTCACCATTACGGCGCACGCCGCCACAGATAAAAATCTTGTTATAGCGCTATGTTTTCTTTGCATGATTCCCTCCCATATCAAACCGTAGCGATATTGTTACCGTTCAGCATCTTTTGAACAGTATGAACTATTTTC
>CAMWUS010000034.1 GCA_947177495.1 uncultured Clostridia bacterium | reverse complement strand
ACCCTACCCTGTGATATAATTTGGATAATTTATATATCAAAATGATAGAGCAACTATCAAAAATTGGAGGAATATGACGATAAAAGACGCAAAGTTGAATTTTATACTAGACGAAGCGGGTGCTTTATTTTTAGAGCGCTCGATAAACGAAGTGACTATGCACGATATTGCCGCGCGCGCAAGCGTTGGAGAAGCAACGATTTACCGCTATTTTTCCACGAAACACAATTTGGTTTGCGCCGCAGCCGCCAAGCTTCAAAAAAGCATCTTCGAAGAGTATTTCGACCTAAGCAAGGCGGCAAACGGTTGGGAAAAGCTTGCAATGTTTTATAGAAGCTACTTGAAGATTTTTTCTTCGCACCGAGAATTTTTTTAATTCATTAACGAATTCGACGCATTTATGCTCGGCGAAGGAAAAACCGACCGCACCGAATACGCCTCGGGGCTGGATATGTTCAAAGCACTTTGCTTCGAAGCGTACACACAAGGCGTTTTTGACGGCAGTATCGCACCCGTAGGCAAATGGGAACCTTTCTACTACGCGACAACTCACGCGCTGTTGGAGCTATGCAAAAAGCTCTCCTCCGCCGATATCGTGTGGCAGGACATCGGTACAAATAAAGAAGAAGAAATTGCAACGCTGACGGAAATCATTCTATATAAACTCAAAAAGCGTAGCTGAAATGAAAACTTGCGAGCTCGACGCAAGTCAAAATACATTTAGGGGGTGAGCGTTTCTTCGGGCGAAACGCTCAAACAAGTCATGAAAAGACTAACGAAAAAACAAATGTGGATTTTTGCGGTAGGTCAACTCGGTTGGTCGACGCTAAGCGGCATTATCAGCGCTTGGTTCGTTACCTTCTATCTGCCCACCGAGTCCGACATTGCGCAAGGCGGTGCGATGCAATACATCGTGCCGGGGCTTGTGATCGGCGGTTTCCTCACCGTTTTGGGATTGGTGACGGCGCTAAGCCGTATCTTCGACGCGGTGACCGACCCGTTGATCGCATCACTATCCGACCGCAGTAAAAATAAGCGCGGGCGGCGCATTCCCTTTATGCAGTATGCCGCAATCCCGCTCGCCGTTGTAACCGTGCTGCTCTTCTGCGCACCCGTACAAAAAATAAGCGGTTGGAACATTGCTTGGATTTCCATTTTCATCGTACTGTTCTACCTGTTCATGACGATGTACTGCACACCGTACAACGCGCTCATTTCCGAGTTCGGCAAAACGCAGGACGACCGCATGTTTATCTCGACGGCGATTTCGCTGACCTACTTTGCGGGAACACTGCTCGCTTACACCCCTTTCGTGTTCGCAGGTTTACTGCGCGGCGGCGTGGGATTTGCATGGAGCTACCGTATCTGCTTTATCGTGCTTGCGATCATCGCCGCGGTTTGCATGTTGATTCCTACCTTGTTCCTTAGAGAAAAGGACTTCGTCGATGCGGTGCCGTCTAACGCGAACATGTTCAAATCGCTTGTCGCGACCTTTAAAAACAAGGACTTCCGCACGTTCGCCTTATCGGATATTATGTATTGGGTAGGACTTACGCTTTTCCAAACGGGACTGCCCTTCTTCGTAAAGGTATCCATGAACATCAGCGAATCGTTCACGATGTACTTCCTCGGAGGCATGACCGTGCTTTCCGCGGCATTCTATCCCGTCGTATCCAAGCTCGTGAAAAAATTCGGGAAAAAGAAACTGACGATTGCGGGCTTCCTCGGTTTGGCGCTCGCTTACGTGATTGCAACTCTTATCGGCATTTTGGGAACCGCCGAAAACCCCGGCTTGCTCGGTATCGGCAAAATCCCGGGCGTGGTGTTCGGCGTGCTCATTTGCGTGATTGCCGCCTTCCCCATGGCGCTGCTCGGAATTATCCCGCAGTCCATTGTAGCCGACGTTGCCGAAGCGGACGGCGTTACCACGGGCGAAAACCGCGAGGGTATGTTCTTTGCGGCACGTACGTTTGCCATGAAATTCGGGCAATCGCTCGCCATGCTCCTCTTTACCTCCCTCGCCATTATCGGCACGACGCAAAACACCAACAACAACGACATCAGCGCTTCCACCCTCGGAATGACGATTGTGGGAATCGTAGCCGTTGCGTTCTGTATCTTCGGTGCGGCTATCCTGCTGTTCTATAACGAAAAGAAGATTATGAAAGCGATTGCCAAAGACGAAACGACCGGCAATACCATACAAGAAGTTTCGGAAGAAGCAGAAGCAGTAAACGAAGAGATGACCGAAGCGGAAACGCCTAACGAAGAAACGAGCGAAGAAACGGCGCCCGAAGCAACGGAAAACACAACGCCCGAAGAGCCCTCCGCAGAGGAAAGCGAGACAAAATAATGAACGCATTTTTGCTTAGCTACACCGTATCGGGAGCACAGAAGATTACAACCGAAAGCAATGACGATTTAGAAGTTTTGGTGACGGAAGAGAGCGGACGACACACGGTAACGCTCCGCGCCAAAAACGAGATTTGCCTATTTCTTTTTGCGCAAAGCTTCCCCTTTTCCCCGCACAAAGACGACTTGTATTTCTTTAACGGCTACCAATCGTGGACGGACACCAAGGAATGCACGCCCGCAGAACGCGAACGGGACGTAAACAAAGTACCGCGTTTCCTCTTGAACGCCTTTGCTTTCGACCGCTACGGCGACGCATCCTTTTATTCCTACGATAAGCATCTCCTGCACGGTTACGACGTGTTCTATTGCAAGGGCAAGCGGGAAAAATATATTCTGAACTTGAATTATACCCGCGCCTATCTCTTAATAGAACTGCACAAAAAGAAAAAGACGCTCAACCTTTTTTCCGATTACAACGGTTACAAGGTTGCCGCGGGCACGGAATTTACCGTTGCGGACTATTACCTAACCGACAGCGTTGCGGACGGCATGGAATATTTCAATACGGTATTCCCCCGCAAAAACACGCCGAAAATCTTCGGGTATACGTCTTGGTACAACTACTATCAAAATATCAACGAAGACATTGTGTTGCGCGATCTTGCCGCTTTGGACAAACAGTTTAACTTGTTCCAAATTGACGACGGCTACGCAACCAAGGTTGGCGATTGGCTGTCGGTCGACGCGAACAAATTCCCCCACGGTTTAAAACCCATCGTGGACGCGGCGCATGAGAAAGGATTGAACGCGGGCATTTGGCTTGCTCCCCTCGTTGCCGAAGCGGAAAGCGAATTATTCCAAACGCGAAAAGAACTGTTCAAACGCGATGCAAACGGCGAGTTTGTAAAGTGCGGTTCCAATTGGAGCAGTTTTTACGCCCTCGATTTGGACAACCCCGACACGCGGGCGTATATTCAAAAATGCCTGCACCACTACGCCGATATGGGCTTTGACTTTTTCAAACTCGACTTTTTGTACGCCGCCAACCTCGTAGTAAGCGAAGGCACAAGCCGCAGTATGGCTGCCGAGAGCGCTTACGCGTTCCTGCGGGAATGCCTCGGCGATAAAATCATTTTGGGCTGCGGGGCGACCGTTTTCAACTGTATCGACAAGTTCGACTATCTGCGTATCGGTCCCGACGTTTCTCTGATATTCGACGACGTGTGGTTTATGCGGCATATGCACCGCGAACGCATTTCGACAAAGGTAACTTTGCAGAACACCGTCTACCGCTCCTTCTTTAACGACCGCCTGTTCGGCAATGACCCCGATGTATTCCTGCTAAGGGACGACAATATTAAGCTTTCCGCAAAACAGCGCCGCGCACTCATCACCTTAAACGCGCTGTTCGGAAGCGTACTGATGACCTCGGACAACTTGGGGCAATACGACGAGGGCAAACGTAAATTATTATCGGGCGCGCTTGACCTGTTTTACAACGCACAGGTTACGGGCTACGCGCGGAAAGGCAATATCATCGAAATCGCCTACACGGTAAACGAACAAACGCAGACAATTAAATACGACACAAAGCGAGGAATATTACTGTGAGCACGGATAAAACGAGCGTCATTTTCGGCAACAAGATTGATAAAAAGACGATTAAAAAGGCCGCAAAAAGCAAGAAAAAGTATCTCAAAAAATACGGAAACGACGCCGATAAGGACTACAAACTGACATTCTCCCCCATCGACACGCTCGATTTCATCGGCGCGCAAAAGGTATGCTTCGGCGAAGAAAACAGCGCGTTTGCCGATAATGCTCTGATTGTGGGGAATATCCGCATGGGATTCGGGCACTACCGCATTTCCATTGCAATGGCGTCCTGTGCGCGTGCGCTCGGCTATACGCCCTATTGGTTGGACTTGGCGTCCTTCGACGCGACGGGTTCGAAAATGATTCGTGCGCAAAACGACTTATATTCCCTCGCTTCCCGTATTTCGCAGAAATCCAAATTGTTCAACGCTTTGGTTTGGGAGCCGATGAACAGCGAGGGCTTTAAGAAAATTACCTACAACGCCGTCGACCAAAAGAACAGCGAACTGCTTGTGCCGATTTTTAAAAATATCGACAAGAATATCCCCTATATTGCCACGCACGTATGGCCGTCGCAGGCGGCAGTACACGCAGGCATGACAAACGTCGTCAACGCCATTCCCGACAACTGGCCTATGGGGTTGCACCTCTCGGAAGGCGCAATTCACGCCGTGCAAACCCCCTTTGCATACCTCGGCTACAAAACGCTCGACGGGTTCGCCAAAAAGCCGTTGAACGGTATTCCCGAAAACGACATTAAAATGGTAGGACGATTTATCGATCATGAACTGTTAGTCGACCTCGAAAACGACAACCGCCGCAGAAAAGAGCGCATTGCAAACGGCAAGCCCTTGCGCTTACTGTTGACGGTAGGCGGCGCAGGCGCGGGATTCGATATGTTTGCCGCAATGGTAAAGCACCTTTTGCCTTACGTAAAAGCAAACAAGGTGGCGCTGTTTATCAATTTCGGTGACCACAAGGAAGTGTGCGACAAGCTCGTAAAAGCAACGGGATTAAAGTCATATAAGGCTTATTTCAACGATTACGACGGGCTGAAAAACCTTGTCGCCGAAATTAAGGACGGCGACGCGGAAGGCGTATACGCCGTATATAACGACGATATTTTCCGCGCGGTATACTCCACCAATTTGTTGATGCCCGTTTGCGACTTGCTTGTGACCAAGCCAAGCGAGCTTGCCTATTATCCGATCCCGAAAATTTTCATGCGGCATATCGGCGGGCACGAGGTATACGGCGCAATCAACGGCAGGGAATTGGGCGATTCCTTAAACGAATACCCTACCGCGGAAAGCTTGAACGCCATGCTCGATAAACTGTTACAGGATCACGAAATAATCCCCCATCTTTGCGACAGAATCGACGAACTCAAAGCGCAGGGCTATTACGACGGCGCATACGAGTGCGTCCGCTTGGCAGCAGGCAAAAATTAACTCAATTAAAACAAAAAAGTCGTATTTGTCTTCCGACAAATACGACTTTTTTTACATGAAAGCTTTACGGGAACACTACAAACGAATCGAAGTTGGCTTCGCCCTTACACTTGATTTTTACTTTGTGTTTCCCCTCTTTCAGTTCGGGCGAGATGTACGTATATTTAAACGTGCCGTCATCTTGTTTCAATGCAATGGTTTCGACCTTCTTGCCGTCGATTTGCACTTCGAAATTCTGTCCGAGGGCGTTCGAAGAAATCACGCCAAGCCGCGAACCTTCGAACTCGAATTCTACGCTCGCGCCTTTTTTCCCGACGTACACGTGCCCGAAGTTGGAATGTGCGGTTGCAAGGCTCCATTTGCCGTAATAATGGAACATATCGTTGTCGGGGGAATACATATCGCCGCCCGTCACTTCGTTTGCGTGCGTAAACGTGACTTCCCCGATTACGATGTAATAGCTTCCGCTATTTTGATGCGCCGCACTGATGACGATTCTACAATAGCGCAGCGTGATATCGGCGAAATTGACAACGACTTTGTTCCCGTCTCGGGGTGCGTCAGTATACTCTCCAACGGTGAAGAACGCGGCTCCGTCGAGACTGCCCTCTATCGTGAAATCTCTCGGCGTTTCCAACATACCGTTATTGTTTCGGCAGGTGAACGTAATTCTGTTAATCGATCTCTCGTCGCCGAGGTCAAAGGTCAACCTTAACGGATTGTTTGCCGAAACCTGCCAGCTCGTGTGGATATACGTATTCGTTTTGCCGTCGGTTATGTTGGTAATGGGCATTCCGTCGCCCCATCCTTCCGGCTTATAATTCGTTTCCGTTACGGTGACGGCGTCCTTCGGAGCGCTTACGTTATCGATATAATTGCTGTTTGGATAACTTCTCGTGTAGAAATAATCGGTGGTAAACTCCTGATTTTTAAATTCGTAGCTGTTGCGGTACGCCGTCGCATAGGCGGCAGAGGTAGGAGCGATAAGCTCCGATTTTGTCAGCCGCGCAACTTCGTCCAACGTCGTTTCGGTGTAGCTGCCGTTTTTGATCGCGTAATTTTTAACCGTACCGTCTTTATAAGTTCTCGTCGCCGCAACCGCAGTACCTTTCAGGTCGCTGTAAGTGAGCTGCGTATAACTGTATTTCTCGTCGTCCGCACTGTCTAACTTTTTCCCGCTTGCGTCGTGATACGTTTCCGCGGCGGAGAACATGGCTTGCGTCCACGAATTGAAGCCTACCCCGATATAGCTTACCGCACCGACCGACGTATCGATGAGAATTTCTTTTAAATAAACCCAATTTCGTATTTGCCCCGTACCGTCTTTCGTCAGTTGATAGGTGCGCGTAGCTCCCCCGTTTACGTACAGGGTTACAGTGCAAACGCCCTCTTTGAATTCCGCATCGAAATAAGTGTTGTTATCGTTTAATCTGAATTGAGCGCTGTTTGGAATCGTCGTTTTGATTGTAGCGCCAAGCTCGTATTTTTGCCCGTCTAACGAGAAATACAGAGCACAGTTCGCTCTTCCGCGCAAATAAATTCTGTATTTTCCGTCCTCTTCGAAATACAGCTTACCGTCCACCACGTCGATTTGATTTTCGTGAATGAAATATTTTTCGGGCTCGTTTGCAAATTGTTCACGGGCGCTCTCGGTGTCGGGACGGTACCAAATATCCGTGTTGGAGTTTTGCGTGGGATTATACTGATCTTCCGTGGTTACTGTAGTGTAGCCCTTAAACCCGTTTTCAAACGCCTCCACTGCGTCGGTGTACATTTTGTCGGACGAATAGGTATAAACGGTTCTGTCCAACGTCGTTTTCTTCATCTCGTGCGACTGTTCGAATTCCAAAACCAAATCCACTTCGTCAAGTTTAAATTCGCCGTAAGTATCCTTGTGTTCTTTTGTCTGCCCTAATTCGAGCGTAACGATAATTTTGCCCGTTTTATCCGATTTGCCCGGCTTTAACGTATAAGTATACTCACCCGTTTTTTCCAACTTGCCGTCGAGCTGAGACGTATCGACCTTCTTGATCGTATAAGTGATTCCGTTGGGCACGACGATGCTTCCGCTCGCATATTGCCCGTTCGGCGCACTGTACGCCGAAAGATCGACCGTGTAGGAATAGCCGTGAGGAATCACGTAGGGTTGCATGGTAGTAATATACTTTTTACCATCTCCCGTGCCGTAGCTTTTGCCCGTCTGATAGACGCAGGAAACGGGCACGAACATGGGAAGATCCTTCTGCGCCGTATGTAACTCATTGGCATTGGAACCGATTGCGTAAGCGGATACGAGTTTTGCATAGTACGACATATCGTATCCCGTAAAATCGCTCCAATTCGTCCAATACGCGTTATTGCTACCCTTCGCGTTTTTGATGTATGCGTCGGGACCGAAATTGTGCAACAGCGTTGCGTACACGGCAAGCCCGTTCGTGGAAGTGATATTGCCCGTGTTGACCTGATTGAGCGCCCAAGTCGCGCTTGTATAGTTATTCCAACCGCCCAACCCTTCTCCGCCGAACGAACCGATTTTTCTCGACGAAGAGATTTTCGTGAACAGCGCGTAGGATACGAGGTTGAGGGAGTTGTTCGTTACCTCGCCGTCGGCTCCTCCGCCGACACCGAAGCCTTGGAAGTTATGGTGATACTCGTGGAAATTTCCCCAAGAACCGGAAGTTACGAGCGAGTTATAATTGAGCGAAGCGGTCATCCAACCCAAAGGACAGTTCACCGAGCTTCTGCCGGGGAAAGCGACCGCCGCGCCCGCCGCAACGAACGGGTCGTAAAGGAACACGATACCCTGTTTATAACCGTTGCCGCGCTGTGTGGTAACAAGGGAAACTTTTTCCCAAAGCACCGCCGCCTTATATAAATCGTCGTACGAGAACTGTTCGGCATACTTCTTGGGTCCCGAATGGAGCACGCCGTATTCCCATACTTCCAAATCGAACATGGGCGCCGAAGACTTCGCGTTTTGGGAAAATTCCTCGGGCGTGGTGTAACCGAGAATGAAATGTTTATACGCAACGCCGCCCGAAATCGTTACCGAGAAAGTAGCCGAATTGTTACGGATATACACGGGACCGCCGAGGAAAGAACCGATATAACCCGTATAGGTATCCGTCGCTTCGTCGTAAGTCGTCGTATATTGGTTGAGCGTGAGCGTTGTAAGAATGTGCGGCATACGGTTCATCGTCTTTGCCGCCCAAATGTTGTTTGCCTGACCGTTATAGAGCGCCTGACCGATATGGAACGTCAATCCGCCCGTTGCGCGCATATCTGCGCCGCTAATCGTGACTTTCAAGACTTCGCCCGCAGGTGCGTAAACGCCTGTAATGGAGTAACTCGAATATCCTCGATTACTCAGCGTAACTTTCTTTACAATGCCCGGCTCGCTATCCGACACGTCGCCCAAATACAGCCCCACCGATGCCGAATGTTTGTACAATCTGCGCTGAACGTTGGAATAAGTCTTTTCTCCAGTTTCTGCGTTCATGCTTGCTATTTCCATAGCGGGTGTCGGCTCGTCCGCGCCGATACAAGCGCTGTTATCGGCACTGCCCCTGCGCCAAAGGTAACCGTCTTTATCGATATAAGTATATTTATCGGACGTGATGACTGCGTCGCCGCGGTTTGCTCCCGCTGTACCGAATGCGCATAGATAAGATGATTCGTAAATGATATTCGATTTCGCCGTCGCATCATTGTTGACGGAAACCGTGCGGTCGTACTTAGGATAAATATTATCGGGATTGCTGAACGCAGCGCCTTCGCTACGAATTTCTTCCACAGGCTTATACCGATCGACCGTGCCGAGATACTCGCCGTGGTAGCCCACTCTCGTCGCGCTCGAATAGGCGTTTACCGTTAATTCGGTCTTATTGCCCCTCAGTCCTAAAACAAGCCCTAACACCAAACACAAAACAAGGAGCAACGAGGCGGCAATGATAATCCCAAGCCTCGCCTTCTTATTGTTCCAAACCGCAACGGCTGTCGCTTTTACGCCTTTGCCGTTCTTTTGCGTTTCTTTCTCTGCGGAAGCCTTTTTTGCAGACTTCTCCTTTTTCTGCTTGGCGGCAACTTTTTCGGTAGACGTAGACTTTTGGGCTGCGGAAGTAGCCGACGATTTAGCGGTTTCTTTCGCCGCAGCGGTTTTCGCCGTGCTTGCCGATTTGTCTGCCGTAGCAACCGCCGCTTTCTCAGTCTTAGGCGTAGCGGTATCCTTTTTTGCCGCGGTTTTCTTAGGTTCCGTCTTCTCGCTTGCCTTCGGTTCGACGGTTTTCACCTTTGTCGCCACTGCGGGAGTTTTCGTTGCAGTTCCCGTCTTCTTGACTGTTGCGCTTTGCTTCTCGGTCTTGGGCGTAGAAGCGGTTTCCGCCGCTTTCGCTTTCGTCGAATTCGTTTGAGATTTTTTCTCCATAATTACCTTCTGGACATGATAAAATTTATCTTTATTATATCAGTTCTTGCCCACTTTTTGCAAGCAAAATCAGCATAAACCATATTCTATATATCAAAAATAGAAAACTGACTTGCGGAAGACAAAAGAAAACTCTTTTGATTCCCTTGTGTTACAACGTCGGTTGGCTGTATTTCTCCGATTAAAAGCGCGGATTTCGGATTATGATTTTTATAGTTTTCCTTTACCTTTGTCATATCGTTATTCGCATAACAGTACCGACAACCGTTGGGACAGGTGTCGTATGCACCCAAGTCGCGGCTTTCTATGCAGTGGCACCCGTCGCGCAAGCCTTTGTGTTTAAGTTCCTTGAACTCGCAACTATTCGCCTTCCCCAAAATTTCCAACGTGGCGCAGCCCGAAGTATGAATACCGTATTTTGTGTAATCTCCATTTGTTCCGCAGGTTTGAAGATGGATACCGTATTTATTTGCTATCGCTCCCAGCTTTTCCGCCAACCTCAATCTTTCGATTTCGCTTATGGGAATGAGTTCAGGCATATTCCTTTGCAGTTTTTTATACATTTCCACAAAACTGAAAATGCAACGGTCTATATAAGGCGCCAACTGCTTTGCCATATATTCAAAGGTTTCAAAGTGCTTTCCCACCGTGTATTTTTCGGTAAGCAAAACGGGGTCGTACCGCCAAGCCACTCTTCCCTTGCCGACGATGGACGAGAGTTTTATAAGCGTTTGAATACTTGTATCAATGTCAGGCACGTTAGGCTCGACGTCCCTGCCGTACGCCGTAATCGTATAATGAAAGTAAGTGCGGTATTTATCGGTAATCTCGTGCAAGCGCGGAAGTATCGGCGCATAGTTTTTCGAACAGAACAATACCAAGTCTATCTTATCGGGCGAAAGCTCGTAGCGCGTAACCTTGTTGGGAAACAGCGGATTGCGCGTTAAAACGTATCCTTCGGCAAATCTATTCAACAGCCATTCGGAATAATATTGAAC
>CAMWUS010000033.1 GCA_947177495.1 uncultured Clostridia bacterium | reverse complement strand
TTTGGCGGAGTACGGCTTTGGGCTCGACATCGGCTATTGGTCGCTTACCGAGGAGCGCGTAAAGGCGCTTCACGCAAAGGGCATTCCCGTAAACTGTTGGACGTGCAACGAGCCCGAGGATGCAAAGAAGCTTATCGGTTGGGGCGTGGACTACATTACCACCGATATTTTGGAATAAAAAATGCAAGGGGGAAACGGCATGAGAGAATACGACGTTGCGGTCATCGGCGGCGGCATTATCGGCGGCAGCATTTTACGCGAGCTGACCAAATACAAACTTTCGGTATGCCTTTTGGAGAAAGAGGCAGATGTTGCCATGGGGCAGAGCCGCGCGAACAGCGGCATTGTACACGCGGGGTTCGATGCGGCGGAGGGTTCGCTGAAAGCCAAATTCAACGTGGCAGGCAACCGCATGATGAAAGGATATGCGGAAGAGCTCGGCGTGAAATACAAAAACAACGGCTCGCTCGTCGTGGCGTTTTCCGAAGAGGAAATGCAAGCAATCACCGCCTTGAAAGCGCGGGGCGAAAAGAACGGCGTTCCCCGTTTGGAAATACTTAACGCCGAAGAGCTGCGGGAAAAGGAACCGAATATTTCGCAAGAAGCATTGGGCGCGCTGTACGCCCCCACGGGCGGCATCGTTTGCCCCTACGGGCTCACGATTGCCGCAATCGGCAACGCTATGGACAACGGTGCGGAGCTTTTTACCGAGTTCGAGGTTTCGCAAATCGAAAAGACGAAAAAAGGCTTTACCGTGAGCGCGGTGGACGGCAGAGAAATTTCCTGCAAGCTGATAGTCAACTGCGCGGGCTATGCAAGCGGCAAAATCGGGGCGATAGCGGGGGACAGTTCTATCCGCGTCGGCGGGCGGCGCGGCGAGTATATCTTGCTCGACAGGGAGAGCGGAAACTTCGTTTCGCATACCTTGTTCTTTGCGCCCACCAAGCTCGGAAAAGGCATTCTCGTTTCACCCACGGTGGACGGCAATTTGCTGTTGGGTCCTACCGCGGAAGAGATTCCCGAGAACGATACTTCCACGAGCGCGGCGGGGCTTGCAAGCGTGTTGGAAAAGGCGAAAAAGATGTGCCCCGCGGTGCCCGTGTATAACGCAATCACCTCGTTTGCGGGCGTGCGCGCGTACAACGACAGGCACGATTTTATCATAGAAGAGAGCGCGACGGTCGCAGGACTTATCAACTGCGCGGGCATCGAATCGCCGGGACTTACGGCGGCGCCTGCCATTGCGGAATACGTGGTAGGCGAGTTGGTCGGCAAAAAGCTTTCGTTAAAGAAAAACGAAAACTTCCACGGCAGGCGCGAGGCGGAATTGCATTTCCAAAGTCTTACCGTAGAAGAGAAAAACGCAGTCATTGCCAAAGATCCCGCATACGGAAAAATCGTGTGCAGGTGCGAACAGATCAGCGAAGGGGAGATCGTGCGCGCCATTCACGAGAACCCGCCCGCAAGGAGCGTAGACGCGGTGAAGCGGCGTACACGCGCGGGCATGGGTAGGTGTCAGGGCGGATTTTGTCAGCCGCACGTGGCGGAAATCTTGGCGCGCGAGCTCGGCATTCCCTTCGAGGAAGTCAAAAAGAGCGGCAAGGGTTCGGAACTTGTAAAAGGGGAAATCAAATGAAAGCGGGTTATGATATCGTAATTATCGGCGGCGGACCCGCAGGGCTTGCCGCGGCGGTTGCCGCATACGACAGCGGCGTGAAAGACGTTCTCATTTTGGAGCGTGAAGCGCGCACGGGCGGTATTTTAAATCAGTGCATTCACAACGGGTTCGGCTTGACGAGATTTAAAGAGAGCATGACGGGACCCGAGTACGCGGCGCGCTTCGAGCGCGAAGTGAAGGCGCGGGGCATCGAGGTGCTTTTGGAAACTACGGTGCTTTCGTTAAATCAACAGCGGGAAGTTACGGCGGTCAGCCCCGAGCATGGCGTGTTTACCGTGCGCGCGGGTGCGGTGATTCTCGCCATGGGTTGCCGCGAGCGCAGCCGCGGCGCACTCAATATTGCGGGCAGCAGACCTGCGGGCATTTACTCTGCGGGCACGGCGCAAAAGTACGTCAATATCAAAGGGTATCTTCCGGGGAAAGAAGTCGTCATTCTCGGCTCGGGCGACATCGGGCTTATCATGGCGCGCCGTATGACGTTGGAGGGTGCAAAGGTGCACGCGGTGTGCGAGCTCATGCCCTATTCGGGCGGGCTCAAACGCAACATCGTGCAATGCTTAAACGACTTTAATATCCCGCTGTACCTCAGCCATACGATCACCAAAATCGAGGGCAAGGAACGGGTGACGGGCGTGGTCGTCTCGCAGGTAGACGAGAACAAACAGCCCATCAAGGGCACGGAAAAGCATTTTAATTGCGACACGGTGCTGTTCTCCGTGGGACTTATTCCCGAGAACGAACTCACCAAGTCGGCGAACATTCCGCTCTCGCCGAGAACGCGCGGCGCAGTCGTCTATCAAAACCGCGAAACGGAAGCACAGGGCATCTTCGCCTGCGGCAACGTGTTGCAGGTTCACGACCTTGTAGACTTCGTATCGGAGGAAGCGGAAATCGCAGGCAGGGGCGCAGCGCAATTCGTGCTAAAAGGCGCACACCCGCGCGAGAGTGTGAGCGTGGAGAACGGGCGGGATATTTCCTACGTGCTTCCGCAAAAGCTCGACAAAAACGCGAGCGGCGATACCAAGCTGTATTTCCGCGTGGCAAGACCGTTAAAGGAAATCAAGTTCGTATTGCGCTGCGGCGAGCACGTCGTATTGGAGCGCAAAAAGCGGGTTGCCGTTCCCGGCGAAATGGAAACGCTTCTTCTCAAAGAATCGCAAATCAAGGAGCTTAGCGGCAACGTAACGTTGGAGGTGGTAGAATGAAACACACGCTTACCTGCGTAGAGTGCCCCATGGGGTGCGAAATAGAAGTGGTTACGGAAAACGGCGCGGCGGTATCCGTTACGGGCAACAGCTGCCCGCGCGGCAAGGCGTATGCGGAAAACGAAGTCGTCTGCCCCAAGCGCGTGCTCACTACCACCGTGCGCATGACGGACGGGAGAATGCTTCCCGTAAAGACGAATCTGCCCGTAAAAAAGGCGGAGCTACTTGCTCTCATGCAAACGGTAAACGGGTTGCACCCTACCGCGCCCGTACACATCGGGGATGTACTTGTGAAAAATATTTCGGACGGCGCCGACTTAGTTGCCGCCGACAATATGGAGTAAACTTATGACGCTCGATCGGTTTTTACAAGAGTTGGTTATGCTGCTGCATTTATGTTTAGCGGCATTTTTGGGATTCTTTATCGGCTTCGAACGAAAAATGCGCAACAAGGACGCGGGGATCCGTACGCACGCCATTTTGTGTGCGGGCGCGGCGCTCATGGTCGTCGTGAGCAAATACGCTTTTGAGGGCTTCACTTCGGACGCTGCGCGTATCGCCGCGCAAATCGTCTCGGGCGTCGGCTTTTTGGGCGCAGGGCTGATTATTTACCGCAAGCAGAAGATGTTCGGACTCACCACGGCGGCGGGCATTTGGGCAACGGCGGGCGTGGGTATGGCGTGCGGCGGCGGGCTGTACATCGTAGCGATCGGCGCAACGATACTCATTATCGGCATACAGTGTCTGTTCCATATAAAAGTCCGTATTTTCCAAAAAGAGAAAAGATATTCCGTTCGCATTCGCTTCCGCAGGGAAGAGGGCGCAAGCAAGATCATTAAAGAAATTTTCAACGTGGATCAATTCAACCAACTCATTTTGGAGCGGAACGACAACACCGTTATGTACAGCGCGCTGTTGAATACGACCGAGTTCGTCGCGTCCACGCGGTTGGATCAAATCATGATCGAATATCCTTTCATCTGCACGATCGAGCGTTGCGACGACGATTAAATTTCGCGATTGGAAATCACGGTACCAAGGGGGAGCTTATGAAACAAATTTATATCGGCGCGGCGTACTATCCCGAAATGTGGGAGGAAAGCGAGGTCGAAAAGGACATTGCGCGGTGCAAGGAGCTCGGCATAAACACCTTGCGCGTGGGGGAATTTGCTTGGGGCAAAATGGAACCGCAAGAGGGGAAATACAACTTCGAATGGCTTCTCCGCGTGGTGGACAAGCTACACGCAAACGGCATTCACACGGTTATGTGTACGCCCACTTGCACGCCGCCGCGGTGGATGCTCAACAGGTATCCCGAAATGCGGCGCGTCATGCCCGACCTGCATCGGGCGGATGTTTCGTCGCGCGTTCACGTCTGCAAGTCCTCGAAAATCGCGCGCGAGAAAAACAGACGCATTGTAACGGAAGCGGCAAAGGTTTTTGCGGGGCATAAGGGCATTATCGGTTGGCAAATCGATAACGAGTTTTTTCCCTACGAGGACGGCTGTTATTGCGAAAATTGCAAGGCGGGTTTCCGCGCTTATTTGAAAGATAAATTCGGGACGACTGACAATCTCAACAAGGCGTGGGGCATGACGCGCTGGTCGCTCGAATACGACACGTTCGAAGAGGTCGAGCCGCCCTATGCCCATCAGTGGCGGCACCCGTCGCTGAGAAAGGCATGGTGGGATTATCAGTGCAGACTCATTAAAGAGTTTTCCGACGAGCAGGCGGATATTCTTCACGCCTACGGTTGCAAGAACGTCGGCACCGATATGATGACGAATAACTGCTTGGGCATGTACGCGGTAAACGAAAAGCTCGACGTGGTGCAATACAACCATTACGACCCTGCGGACAGGCTTTACACCAACGTGTTCGCGTACGACTTTTTGCGTTGTATTAAAGATAAACCGTTTTGGGTAACGGAAACGCAGGTGGGGTGGAACGGGAGCGAATTCGCGGAATTCGGTTACCGCCCCGCGGGGTGCTGTTATGCCAACACTTGGCTCCCGATCGCCAAAGGCGCGGAGATGAATTTGTATTGGCTGTTCCGCGCTCACCCCAACGGGCACGAGCTTGCGCACGGCGCGCTCTTTTCCACGGCGGGCAGAAGCTACCGCGTGTCCGAGGAAGTCAAGCGCGCGGGCGAGGATTTTGTAAAGTGCGCCGATTTCTTGACGGAAAGCAAAATAAAAAGTAAAATCGCCATGCACTATTCGAACACGGCGGTCAATTCGCTGAATATCGCGCCGCTCGTCAAGGGGCTCGACTATCGCCAAGTATTGCTCGAAAAATTCCATGCGGCGTTCCGCCATTACAACGTAGACGTTATAGACACGCCCCATGTCTTAGAGGGATATGAAGTAATCGTGTCGCCCTTCCTCACAACGCTTGATGAGCACGGGCTGAAAGAGCGCATTGTGGAATGGGTGCAAAAGGGCGGCATTTGGATCGTAGGGCCGATGAGCGACATTTACGACGGAGAAGATATCAGCAAGTTCACCCACGCGCCGTACGGCTGCTTGGAAGAGCTTGCAGGGGTTTACACGAAGTACCAAAAACCCGTGGGGAATAGCGTATTCAAAGCGAAGTGGCAGGGCGGCGGCGATTGCCCCGTGTCCACTTGTTACGACGCGTACGAGTGCAAGGCGGGAACGACCGCGCTCGCAAGCTATTTAGGCGATGAGTTCGACGGGCTTGCGGCGGTTACGGAGCGCAAGGTTGGCAAGGGCAAGATAGTTCTCCTCGGAAGCGTTCTTTCGCACGAAGCGCTGAGAAAGCTTGCGAGGCTTGCGCCAATTGCCAAGGCAAGCGAGAATATCGCGCTCATTGAGAGGAGCGGAAATCAAAGCGGTATCATTGCAGTGGAGCTCGAAAACAAAGAGGGCTACGTGGAGCTTGACGGAAGCTATTTAGAGCTGATTTCGGGCAAGACGGTATCGGGCAAATATAAACTTTCCCCTTACGGCGTGGCGGTATTCAAGTCAATATAACGCAAAGAAGTAATTTTTTAGCTAAGGAAGTGTAAAAGAGCGGTGGATAAATTAACAGTTAAAAAAGCTCGGTTAGATCAGGCTGACGAGATATATGAAATCGTAAGCAAAACAATAAAAGATATATATTCCAAATACTATTTGAACGAAGTGGTGGATTTCTTTTTGAAATTATACAATCGCGATAATATCAATAAAGACATTTCAGAAGGGAACACCTATGTGATTGGTTGTGATGCTACCATTCTCGGAACAGGTACGGTAAATCAAAACGCCATTTCAAAGGTATATATCACTCCGAATAATCAGCATAAGGGAATTGGGACTACGCTTATGGATTATTTGGAAAAGGAAATCATAAAGACTTATTCGTGCGTAAATATAGAGGCGTCCTTGCCGGCTACCGAATTTTATCGCAAACGGGGGTACGAGCTTTTAAGCCAAGCGGAGCATTCGGTTGCAAACGGTAAATTATTGTCGTATTCGATTATGCGAAAAAGAGAATTTAGTATAGATCCGGCTTTATATAATGCCCCGTCTGTTCTTGTTCGCAAAGAGATCGAATTGCAGGGACTTGATTTTGACGAATATCAAACAAAGGTACCCAATCGAGTTTATTTATTGGCTGACAGTCTGTTTGATACAATGCTTGCAAAGAACGTCGGTACGCTTACGTTTGACGTCGGCGGGGGCATATACGTAATGAACCATAACAGCAAGTTAGGTTTTGCAAAGGGGGAGATGTGTTCCCCGGGGCTTGCAACTCAAGCAGAGGATTTATATGCGGCAGGAGTTAAGGAGCTTATTCACGTAGGATTTGCAGGTGGGAATAAGATCGGAGAATACGTTCTTACCAATGGGGCTTATAACGATACCTCTATTACGAGATTATACGGATTTAAGGGGGAACTAATCGGATCGACAAAGGAGTTGACGGATTCGTTCTGTACGGAGTTGGAGAAAAAGGGGATATCCTGTATTCGCGGTTATCATTGGACAACGGACGGCGGATACGTTCAGCCCGAATGGCGAGGACGGTATTATTTAAAAGATATGGGCGCCAAGTGCGTTGAAATGGAAGGAGCGGGATTGTTTACAATCGCAAATTTCCGTTCTCGCAAGGCAACGGCGATATATGTGATATCCGACAGCGGCTCAAATGATGAATGGGATCTCGGTTGGGGTGAAAGTACTCTTGAAAACAGCATTCAAAAATTGATTGATGCACTGGCGAGAAGTTGATTTCGTGAATAGAGAAATTATAAGTTTATAGAATATAGCAAAAGGCTCTTGAACGATCCGTTCAAGAGCCTTTTCTGCTATTGGTGTTATGAAATCAAACGTCGGGACTTTCTATCCAGTTCGGTTCGGCAAGATAAATATCAGTCCGTTGTTTTAAAAGGTACACGGCGCGCAAAACGTTATCCTCGTCCTTTTTGTCGAGCGTGATGCAAAACGTGCGGGTATAGTGTTTTAAATGGTCCGGAATGGTATTGCCGGACGGATCTTCCAACAGACATTGACGAATGCGATAAGTCAAACCTGTAGACTCGGTAGTGCTTCCGTCGAGTTCGTGCACTTGGGTCGCGCCGATTTGCAAAAAATCTTCCGCGGTATAATCATGGAAGATATTTTTAAAGCTTACTTCTTCCGTTAAGATAATAAGAACTTGGTTGTCCACGAACGGGCTATGCCTATCGAAATTTTCGATAAATTCTTCGAGCGGCGATTCGTAAAGGGGCGGTCCCCCGCAAAGGTTGCCGTCCAAATAGTCGTCGTTATTCTCTTGACTGTCGCACGCCGCAAAGGTAAAAATACAAGCTACAAAAAGTAACAACGGAATTAAGAATTTTTTCATAAACGCCCCTATGGACGAAACGCTTGCATTGGTTGTTTCGTTCACTATTATAACGAATGAAGCCCGTCGTTTGTCCCGCACGCGATAGATTTTTTAAGATTTCGTTTTATAAAAGCTCGCGCAAGCGTTTTAAAAAGAGCTCGGCGCATTTGGGGAATACCTGATATTTTTTCCACGCGACGTCAAGGTGGGATTGCAGTTTGGGGTACAGCGGTCGGAAACAGAGATTTGCGTTGCCGTCCGTATTGATAATTTTATCGAGGCATACGGCGTACCCGACGCCCTCTTCCACGAGGAGCGACATATTGTAAAGCAAATTGCCCGTCGCCACGATATTCAGCTCTTCCGTGCTTTTTAAAAACCACTCGCTTATCATGTTTTTGCCCAGCGATTGACGGGAGCGAATCAGTGGCTTATCCCACAAGTCTTGGGGCGTGATATACTCTTTTTCGGCAAGCGGGCTATCCTTGCGCATGAGCACGCCCCAAGTGTCGGTAAGGGGCAGGCGCAGATATTCGTATTTGCTCAAATCAAACGGCTCTATAAAAATGCCGAAGTCGATCAGCCCCTTGTCGAGCCGTTCGGATATCGTGCCGCTGTCGCCGCTGAACAAATGATATTTTACGTTAGGGTATTCCTGTTGAACGGCGCGCGCCGCCTTTGCGATCAGCCCCATCGCGTAGCTCTCCCCACCGCCGATATAAATATCGCCGCTTACGTCGTCGGTGGGCGAGGCAAGCTCGTTTTCGGTCTTGTTGTAAAGCTCCAAAATTTCTTCCGCGCGCTTGCGGAGCAGTCGCCCCGTTTCGGTAAGCGTAATTTTTTTCGCCCCGC
Organism: uncultured Clostridia bacterium; assembly: GCA_947177495.1. GTDB lineage: Bacteria > Bacillota > Clostridia > Christensenellales > Borkfalkiaceae > Gallimonas. The sequence continues at coordinate 2,258 of CAMWUS010000033.1, read as the reverse complement.
GCAGAAACAGCGGCTGCCCGATTTCTTTTTCGAGGTTTTGCATTTGGCGCGATAAATTGGGCTGCGTGACAAACAGCGCTTGCGCCGCTTTGGATATGCTCTCTTCCCGCGCGACCGCCAAAAAATATTTTAATTCTCTCAGTTCCATACCAAAAGTATAGCATAAACGAGATATGCGTGTCAATTATGGGCAGTCATAAAATATAAGTATTTGACATACAAGCAAAAACCGCATAAAATAAGGATATGAACGCGGAAGAATTTAAAAGGGAAATGGCGAAAAGCACTTATATCGTGGCGAATTCCGAAATGCACCTGCATATGCACGAAGGGGCGCAGAGGGCAAGAAGAATCACGATGGAAATGAACAACACTTACCGCACGCCCGAAGAGTTGCGCAAGCTGTTTTCCGAGCTCACGGGGAAAGAGGTGGACGAAACGTTCGGCTTGTTTCCGCCCTTTTATACCGATTACGGACAGAACATTACGATAGGCAAAAACGTGTTCATCAATTCGGGGTGTTGTTTTCAAGATCAGGGGGGAATTGAAATCGGCGACAACGTGCTGATCGGTCAACAGGTTGTTTTGGCAACGCTCAACCATGACTTGTTGCCTCAAAAGCGCGCGAACATGACGCCCGCTCCCATCAAGATAGGAAACGGCGTTTGGATCGGCGCACATGCTACCGTTCTCGCAGGCGTGAGCGTAGGGAACGGCGCGGTCGTCGCCGCGGGCGCAGTCGTCACCAAAGACGTTCCCGCAAACACCGTCGTCGGCGGCGTGCCTGCAAAAATAATCAAGACAATTAAGGAGTAACGAACATGCAAGAGAAATTGAATTTAGGGAAAGAGTGGGATAAGGTGTTCCCCAAGAGCGAAAAGGTCAATCACGAAAAAGTGACCTTTCATAACCGCTACGGCATTACGCTTGCAGCGGATTTATACGTACCCAAGAACGCGAAAGGGAAGCTTCCCGCCATTGCGGTGTGCGGTCCGTTCGGCGCGGTAAAAGAGCAGTCGTCTGGGCTATACGCTCAAACGATGGCGGAGCGTGGCTTTTTGACGATTGCGTTCGACCCGTCTTTCACGGGCGAGAGCGGCGGTCAGCCGCGGTACGTCGCTTCTCCCGATATCAATACCGAGGATTTCTGCGCGGCGGTTGATTATCTTTCCTGCCGTGAGGACGTAGACCCCGAACGGATAGGAATTATCGGCATTTGCGGTTGGGGGGGTATGGCAATCAATGCGGCGGCGATGGACACGAGAATTAAAGCGACCGTTGCTTCCACCATGTATGATATGACGCGCGTGAACGCCAAAGGATATTTCGATGCGGCGGACAGCGAAGAGGCGCGCTATGAAACGAAAAAAGCGTTAAATGCGCAACGCATTCTCGATTATAAAAACGGCGGTTACGAATTGGGCGGCGGCGTTGTAGACCCGCTTCCCGCCGACGCGCCCTTTTACGTAAAGGACTATTACGACTATTACAAAACGCCGCGCGGCTATCATAAGCGTTCGTTGAATTCCAACGGCGGTTGGAACAAGACCTCCGCGCTTTCCTTTATCAATATGCCTATTCTTGCTTACTGTCATGAAATCAGGAGCGCGGTGCTTCTCATTCACGGCGAAAAGGCACATTCCTGCTATTTCAGCAAAGACGCGTACAAAAACTTAAAGGGCGCTAATAAGGAGCTTTACCTCATCCCCAACGCCGTGCATACCGACTTGTACGATAAAACGGATATCATTCCATTCGACAAGCTTTGCGAGTTTTTTAAAGGCAATTTTCATACGGCGTGACACATGAAAAAACTGTTAGCCATTATCTTAGCGGTCTTTACGCTGTTTTGCCTGACTGCCTGCACCTTGGGTGATACGGGTGGAAATACCGATAATATCGGAAGCGGCAATATCGACAACAGCGGGAACGACAGCTCCGAACAAGAGGAAATTGCGAAGATGTATTTGACAGTAAACGGCAATAAGCTAGAGGTGACGCTTGCCGAAAATTCCGCGGTAGACGCGCTTGTAGAACGGTTGAAGCAAGGCGATATCACCTACACGGCAAACGATTACGGCGGATTTGAAAAGGTAGGAAGCCTCGGGTTTTCGCTTCCGAGTAGCGATACGAAAATCACGACCGAGGCGGGCGACGTTATGCTGTATTTAGGCAATCAAATCGTCCTGTTTTACGAGAGCAATTCATATGGCTATACGAGGCTCGGCAAAATAAACGGCTATACGGCTACTGAGCTC
>CAMWUS010000032.1 GCA_947177495.1 uncultured Clostridia bacterium | reverse complement strand
ACATCGGACAGTCGGCGTTCGTCTGTGCGGTCAGATAAGTTTTTCCGTCTGAATAGATACACGCGTCCTTATACTCGCGAATGAGAGCAACAAGGTTGAAAACAATTTCGTCGTTTTCCCTCAAAAGTTCGTCTATTACGGGACTGTCGCCTTGTATTTTCATGAGTGTTCTCCGTTTGGCTTTTTTACATTCTATCACAAATAAGACGCAATAGCAAGATAAAGCCCCCCGAATTCGGAGGGCTTTTGTCGTTTATTTATTGAGATTTTGCAACACGGTGTCGGGCGCTTGCTCGTAGCGGGCGAACGTTTCGGTGAACTTTCCGCGCCCCTGCGTCATGGAGCGGAGCGAGGTCGCATAGGTGAGCAGCTCGCCCTGCGGTGCTTCCGCGGTGACAACTTGCAATTCGTCCTGCGTATCCATGCCGATAATTCTACCTCTGCGCTTATTGAGATCGCCCATCACGTCGCCCACGAATTGCTCGGGTACGGCGATCTTCAACCGCGAAATGGGTTCCAACAACACGGGGGAAGCGTTTTTAATTCCCTCTTTAAATGCGATTTCAGCCGCCGACTTGAACGCCGCTTCCGAGGAGTCTACGTCGTGGTAGCTTCCGTCGTAGAGCACGGCTTTCACGCGAATCACGGGGTAGCCCGCGAGCACGCCTGTGGGCAGACACTCGATAATGCCTTTTTCCACGGCGGGGATATACTGTTTGGGAACCGCGCCGCCGACGACTTCTTCCGCGAATTCGAAATCCTTCTCGCACGGCTCGAAGCGCATTTTGCAGTGCCCGTACTGTCCGTGACCGCCTGTCTGCTTTTTGTATTTGCCTTCCGCAGTCGCGCTCTTGCGAATGGTTTCCTTATAGGCAACGGCAGGGGTACGGAAGTCCGCGTCCGCGCCGAATTTCGCTTTCAGCTTTTTCTTGATAACTTCGAGGTGAACTTCGCCCTGTCCGCCCACGAGCGTTTCGCCCGTGCCCGCGTTCTTGGTAACGGTAAAGCTCTTGTCCTCGTCGGCAAGACGGTTGAGCCCGCCGAACACCTTGTCCTCTGTGCCGCGAACGGTCGCATAGACCGCCATAAACAAAACGGGCTTGGGGAAGGGGATAGGGTCGAACACGACGGGAGCATTCTCTGCGCAGAGGGTGTCGCCCGTGCCCGTGTTTGCGAGCTTGGAAACGGCGCCGATGTCGCCCGCACCAATGGAGGAAACGGCCTCCAACTTCTTACCTTTCACGAGGTACAGCGCGTTGATGCGTTCCGTGGTATTCGTGCATGTGTTGAGTACGCTCATGCCCGTCTGCAAAGTGCCGCGGCAAACGCGTAAGTAGTTCATTCTGCCTACGAAGGGGTCTACCGCCGTTTTGAATACTTGCGCGCAGAACGGTCCGTCCTCTTCGCACGCAACGCCGACGACGGCGTCCTTTACGGGGTCGGTCGCGGGGAGGTTGCTGCGCTCTGCCGCTTCGGGCATATATTTTACGATTTCGTTCATGAGGTTGATAACGCCCTTGTTTTGAAGCGCGCTACCCGCCATGACGGGAATTACGTTGATAGAGAAAATACCTTTGCGAATGCCGTGGATGGTGTCTTCGCGGGAAAGGAATCCGTCCTCGAAATATTTTTCAAGCAACACGTCGTCGTTCTCTGCTGCGGTTTCCATCAGCGAAGCTTGCATCTCTTCGAGGTCGCGTACGTAAAGCTCGGGTACGGAAATTTCCTCCGTTCCCTCGCTCGAAAAGCGGTACGCCTTGCCCGTCAGCGCGTTCACAACGCCCGTCATCTTGGTGCCTTCCATAATGGGGATTTGAATGGGCGCGATCTTGCCCTTGTACTTTTCTTGAAGGGCGTGAACGGTGCCGTAGTAATCGGCGTTATCCTTGTCCATGCCGTTGATAAATACAACGAGCGGTTTCTTGGCGCGCAGGCATTGCGAAATCGCCTTTTCCGCACCTACCGTTACCGTGCCGCTTGCACCCGTTACGACGAGTGCGCCGCCGCAAGCGCGCATAGCTTCGTTGAATTCGCCTTCGAAGTCGTAAAAACCGGGAACGTCCAACAAGTTCAACTTTGCGCCGCCCCAAGTCGTGTAAGCCATGGAGAGGGAAACGGACATCTTGCGGGCGATTTCCTGTTCGTCGAAATCGGAAACGGTAGTGCCGTTATCCGTTCTGCCCATGCGCTCTATGGAGCCGCCGTTGAAGAGCATCGCTTCCATGAGGGTGGTTTTCCCTTCGCCGCTGTGCCCCACGATTGCGATATTCCGAATGTCTTTTGCCGATATACTCATAATTTTACCCCTTAAAATTATCGTGCTATGGTTCTATTATACCTGAAAATGGGAAAAAATCAATACCCAAACGGAAATTTCATGAAATTTATTTTTCCAACACTTGACGCAAGCGAACGGTTTTGATTATAATTTGGAATAGCACGAATAAAGAAAAGTTATAATTTTTTCCACGAGGAGGGTTGCCCTCCGCTGTGGGACACAATTTGCCACAAACCTGAGGCTTAGTGACTTTTGCTAGACGGAGCGCAATGCTCCTGTGAATATGAGATAACCACAAAGACAGTAGCTCGCAAAGCTTTTCGGAACGAAAAGTTTGCGAAATATAGGGGGGGGAGGCGTTTATGGAACGAAAAATATTGCATAGCGACGCGAACGCCTTTTATGCTTCGGTGGAGTGCGTGCTCAATCCCGACTTAAAGGGCAAGGCGGTGGCGGTGTGCGGTTCTCAGGAAGAACGGCACGGCATCGTGCTTGCAAAGAGCGAGCTTGCTAAGCGCGCGGGCATTAAAACGGGCATGACGAATTGGCAGGCAAAACGGCTTTGTCCCGAACTCGTCATCGTGCCGCCCCGTCACGACATCTATGCAAAATTTTCCGAAGCGCTTCATGAAATTTATATCCGTTACACCGACTATGTAGAGCCGTTCGGGCTCGACGAATGTTGGCTCGACGTTACGCGTTCGAGTCGCGCCCCTTACGATATTGCCGAAGATATTCGGCAAACGGTGAAAGGGGAATTGGGACTGACCGTCAGCGTTGGTGTATCTTTTAACAAAGTGTTTGCAAAGCTCGGTTCCGATATGAAAAAGCCGGACGCGGTGACCGTTATCACGCGGGATAATTTTAAAGATACCGTTTGGCGGCTGCCCTGTTCGGACATGATTTACTGCGGCAGGGCGACGACGGAGAAGTTAAAAAAATTGGGCGTGCGCACCATAGGCGAGCTTGCACGTTTTCCCCAAGACGTGCTATTGAAAGTTTTCGGCAAAAACGGTGGCAAGCTGTGGCAGAACGCAAACGGCATGGACAGCGACCCCGTCTCCCGTTACGACACGTGTGAACAAGCGAAATCGGTAGGGCACGGCGTGACCTGCGTTGCCGACCTTGTAAACGCAGAAGAGGCAGGAACGGTCATCGTATCGCTCACGCAGGAAATCGGGCAAAAGCTTCGTAAAATGCGCCTCAGGGCGCGCGGCGTGCAGGTGACGGTGCGTGATAAGGATTTGTCGTTCGAGTCTTGGCAGGCGCAGTTGGAAACGCCCACGCAGAGCGCCGCGGTGTTGGCGGCGGCGGGTAGCGAGCTTTTAAAAAAGCGTTATGGTTGGAACAAACCCATTCGCGCGCTTACGGTGAGTGCCATTCGGTTGGAAAGCGTAGATAAGCCCGATCAGCTTTCTCTCTTCCAAACGGACGACAAGCGGGAGCGCGTGGAAAACACGCTCGACGCAATCCGTTCCAAATTCGGCGACGGTGCAATTCGCCCCGCCACGCTCCTCGGCGAGAGCAAACTCCCCCCGCACGGAAAAAACAATTTATAATGCGGAAAGTTACAATCCTTACCGCGAGGCGGGTTGCTTTCTCGTTACAATTACTCGCGCGGAGCAAAACCGCGCTTTTGCGGTAGCGCCCCCAATTTGCCGCACACTTGCGGCTTACTGACTTTTGATAGACGGAGTACAGTGCTCCATCGACAAAGAGAAACCAACAAAGATAGTAGCTCGCAAATCTTTTCGGAACGAAAAGTTTGCGAAACAAAAGCAAAACCCCTCAAGACACTCGCCTCGAGGGGTTCCGCTATAATAAGGGGGAAAAATTATGGGCTATTTAGTAAGCGGATGTTCCGCTTGTTTGTGATGCTATTATATAACACTTTTTAGAGAAATGCAAAAAAATTTTTTATGTTTTTCGAAAAATGTTATTTTTAATATTTATAAACAAATTTTGTGTTTTTTTGTCAAAATACACGCTTTAAAAGCCAAAAATCGGCTATAAACTATATTTTATCATAAAAAGCGACACAAAAAACAGCCTAAAATCACCGACGCAAATCCTGCGAAAAGCGAAATGACGACGGGGCGAATGCGCCGCTTCCCAATCCCCGCAAAATAGACAGCGAGAATGTAAAAAACCGTTTCGCTCGAACCGTAGGCAACGCACGCGCACCGCGCAATGTAGCTGTCCGCGCCGTACTCGGCGAGGATCTCCGAAAGGAGCGCCGTGGAACCGCTTCCTGAAAAGGGTTTTAGTAGAACGAGCTTGCTGATTTCGGGCGGAATGCCGAGCACGCGGAAGGCGGGGGAGAGAAACGCCGTCAAATATCCCGACAGTCCGCTTTGTTCGAACAGTTCGCTTAAAATGAGAATGGCGGCGAGGTAGGGGAAGAGGGAGAGCACAAGGGGCGCCGCTTCTTTAATGCCCGCCGTAAAACAATCGTACAGCTTTACCTTTTTAAAGAGCGCGTACGCGAAAAGCGCGAGGAAGAGCACGGGAATAATGAGCGCGACGTACTTCATTTTCGGCTCCTTGTAAGATAAACGAGTATCGCGCCGAGCAGGGTGGAAAAGAGGGTGCTGATCAGGGTGGGCAGAAAAATATCGGCGGCGGCAGTCGAGCCCGCGGCAAGGCGCAGGGCGATCACCGTGGTGGGCAGAAGTTGCAAACTTGTGGCGTTGAGCACGAAGAGCATATCCGCGCCGTAGTGGTTTCCCGCATCGGTAAAGCGTTTTACCGCTTTTACGCCGAGCGGGGTGGGCGCGCCGGGAAGCCCCAAAATGTTGGCGGAAAGGTTACAGCTTGCAAGGTAAACGCCTTCTTTGTCGTCGGAGCGGAACACCCGCTTGGCAAGCGGATACACGCACCCCGCGAGCTTGCCCGAAAGTCCGCTTTGCTCCATTACTTTAAAAAAACCAAGCCAAACGCAGTAAACGGCGAGGAGTGACAGGGAAAGCGTAGCGGCTTTTTCCCCGCCCGAGAGCATTGCGGAAAGAAACCCGTTCGGGTTTGTAAACAAAAAGAGGACTGCGGATACAAAAAACACAACGGCAAAAATGGCGTTCATATCCGATTGTATGCTTGTACGCTTGCGGATATGCCTTTCCGCAAGGTGCGTATATTTCCAAGAATTTCAAGTATAAGTTTTCTTCTATCCGACCAAAATAGAGGTTGGAAGGAGGAGAAGACATGGACTTTACCAAGACGCAGACCTATTACAATCTTGCAAGGAGTTTTGCAGGAGAATGTCAGGCAGGTATGCGGTATCAATTTGCAGCAAAAGCGGCGACGGCGCAGGGCTTCGAGGTGCTCGCGGACACGATCCGCACAATCGCGAAGAACGAAACCTATCACGCGCAGGTGTTTTTCAATGCGATTCAACAGAACGCAGGAAGTCAGGAGAATATCAATATCGACGCGGGTTATCCCTTTCACTCGGGTACGCTTGCGGAGCAACTGAAATTCGCGGCTGACGACGAAAGGACCGAAGCAGAAAAGATTTATCCGGCGTTTGCGAAAATCGCAAGAGACGAGGGGTTTGAGCAAATCGCGCTCAAATTCGAACAGACGGCGATGGTTGAGGGAAACCACAGAATCATCTTCGAGTATTTGTACGAGGCGTTCAAGGACGGCTCCCTCTATAAGACGGAAAGACCTATGCTGTGGATTTGCAGCGAATGCGGCTATATGCACACCTCCAAGGAGGCGTTCAAAGTCTGCCCGCTGTGCGGTGCCAAACAAGGTGAAGTCGAGCTTCATCTCCCCTTCAAAAAGGAGAATTTATGAAAAAGACCAGCAACAAGCAGAGCAATTCGGTTAAGAACAAGACGAACGGTCAGAACGTGAAGAACAAGGCCGCTCATGACTGCGGCAACACCAAGGATTGCCACTAATGAAACGCAAAAAGCGTTTAACCAAAGGTGCGGACATGGAATGGGATCATGATACGCTCGGTAGTTATACCGGTGTATGTTCGGACGATAAGTACGAAAAACCCATTCAGGACGCAGACGACCTTTAAATCGTATTACCAAAGATTTTGGCAAAACGATGGGAGCGGAAAGGCTACGGCTTTTCCGCTCTTTTCGCGCGCAAAGGGTTTACATCGCAAAAAAAAAGTGTTATAATAGTGCCATGTTAAAGCAAATAGCCGCGTTCGATATCGGGGATAAACGCATCGGCGTTGCGTTCAGCGACCCGTTCGGGGAATACGCCGTGCCGAGCGATACTTACTTCCGCACGGGCGATTTTAAGAAGGACGTTTCGGCAATCGCCGAAATCGCCGCTTCGCGTTCCGCAGAACTCATTGTGTGCGGACTGCCCGTAAACGCGGACGGCACGGAGAGCGTGCAGACGCAAAAGACGAGGCGGTTTATCGAGGCGTTGTCTGCGCAAGCGGGCGTGCCCGTCGTAACGGAGGACGAGCGTTACACCACGCGTGCGGCGCGCGGCGATTTGTTGGAAATGGGCGTAAGCGCAAAGAAGGACAAGCGCAAAAAGAGCGTGGATTCTTTGGCGGCGGCATATATTTTGGAAAGCTATCTTGCGGGAGCAAGGAGGAGTAAAGAAATGAAAGAAGTATCAAACGATTACGAGGACGGCAACAACATCGTCGAGTTGATGGACGACGACGGCAACACCATGCGTTTCGAGCACGTGATGTCCTTCCAATATAAGGACGAAATGTATTGCGCGCTCACGCCCGAAACCGAAGCGGAAGAGGGCGACGAGGACGAGGGCGCGGAAGTCGCCATTTACCACATTACGGGCGACGAGGGCGACGAGTATCTTGAAACCATCGACGACGAGCAGTTCTTGGACGAAGTGTTTGCGGAGTTTTGCAGACTGTACGAGGACTTCGAGGACGCGGACGAAGCGGAAGAGCTCGAACCCGACGCGGACGACGAGTGACCTCGACGAGGAACACCAAACAAAAGCAGGCGGTATACGGGGGAACTATGAACCGCGTCAATTACGACGGCAAGATGACGGAAATTTTAGAGCAGGCTGCGGGGAAACGGCTGTTATTACACAGCTGTTGCGCACCCTGTTCTTCTTACTGTTTAAAAGAGCTGTTCGGTAAAATCCAAGTGACCGTTTTGTATTATAACCCGAATTTGGATACGGAAGAGGAGTACGAAAAGCGCAAGGCGGAACAGATCCGCTTTTTGCGGGAAACGGGCTATGCCGATTTTCTCGATTGCGATTATTCTCCGTCCGATTACGCCGCGGTCGCCTCGGGCTACGAGCAAGAAAAGGAAGGGGGCGCGCGTTGCGAACGGTGTTTCCGCCTGCGCCTTTCCCGCACTGCCGAGGAAGCGAAAAAGGGCGGGTACGATTATTTTGCAACCACGCTAACGCTATCGCCGTTGAAGAACGCACAGCTTATCAACGAGATAGGTTTGCAGTTGCAGGAGCAGTACGGCGTGCGTTATTTGCCGTCCGATTTTAAAAAGCGCGGCGGATATTTGCAGTCGATAGAGTTATCCAAAGAGCACAACCTTTACCGCCAAAACTACTGCGGTTGCGTTTATTCGAAGAGATAATTATTGTAAATAAAAAGCAAAAAAGGTCTTGGAAATTTCCAAGACCTTTTTTTAATAAATGCGTTTTTAATCTTGACAAAGAACGTAATTCGTATCTTCGTCCAACAGCTTACAAAGGTTGGCGAGCGTGTCGAGCGCAGGCATATTCGTTCCGTATACGTATGCGGAAACCGCTTGCTGGCTTATCCCCAAAGCTTTGGCAATCGCCGTTTGCGACATACCGCTTTGTTGAATCATTTCCGCTATTCTTGCTTGTATTTGTTCTAACGTAATCATGGTAATTCGTGTTTAACGGTTATTCTATGTCTTCGAAAAATTCGTCGAAGCTGATATGAAACAGTTTCACGAGTTTTACGATATAGCTTGCCTTAGGCTCGTTGACGGAACGCTCCCAAAAATCGATTGCCTTTTGGCTTACGCCTATTAGTTTTGCAAGTTGCATTTGCGATAAATTGTTTTCCGTGCGTAAATCTTTAATTCTCTGTCCCAAAGTTCCCATACTTACATTCTAGAAGAAATCTTCTCAAAATGATTGACAAAGAAGAAATCTTCTTATATAATAATATAAAATACAAAGGAGAAAGGAAATGGCGGACACAAAATGTTTTCGTTGCGAATACTACAAGGCGTATTATACGAAAGGGAGAACGAATTTCAACAGGCTGGATAATGGATTGTGTACAAAAAAGAACGAAACCGTAGATAAACACGGCGAATGTGAGAAATTTAGATTAAAGTATTGGGGAAGAGTTAACCGAAAACAGCTTGCGCTCGATGCCCTCATTGAAAATATAAACCTGTTTGCGGAAATTAAACAAATTTTAGAGGAAGACGACGAGGAATCGTTGGAAGAGTTGCTTTTAGAATTTACAAGGCGAAAGAAAAAAGGCATGTGACGCTTTATAATTGTTATTTGCTATTCCACAAAAATAACAGCCGCTCGGGATTTCCCGAGCGGCTGTTTGTTACCGTAATAAAATTTATGCTTTGTTCGCGGAACCGAGCACGTCGATAATCTTGTGCTTGACCATTTCCTTCATGTTCGCGCGCGCGTCGGTGAGGTACTGACGGGGGTCGAAGTGAGAGGGGTTCTCGGCGAAGTGTTTGCGGATTGCCGCGGTGAAAGCTACGCGCAAGTCGGAGTCGATATTGATTTTGCATACCGCGCGCTCAGCCGCTTTTTTCAGCTCGCTTTCGGGAATACCGATTGCGTTGGGCATGGAACCGCCGAACTGATTGACAATAGCAACCTGTTCCTGAGGAACGGAGGATGCGCCGTGAAGCACGATGGGGAAGCCGGGAAGGCGTTTGCCGATCTCTTCCAAAATGTCGATGCGCAGTTTGGGATCCTGACCGGGCTTGAATTTGAACGCGCCGTGGCTGGTGCCGATTGCAATCGCAAGAGAGTCGATACCCGTGCGGGAAGTAAACTCTTCCACTTCGTCGGGAGAGGTGAACATTGCGTCGTGCGCTTCTACCTTTACGTCGTCCTCGATGCCTGCGAGCTTTCCGAGCTCCGCTTCTACCACAACGCCGTGGTCGTGTGCGTACTCAACAACTTTCTTGGTGAGCGCAATGTTCTCTTCCCAAGGCTTGGAAGAAGCGTCGATCATGACCGAGGTGAAGCCGCCGTCGATAGACGCTTTGCAGATTTCGAAATCCGCACCGTGGTCGAGGTGCATTGCAACGGGAATATCCGTCGTCTCAACAGCCGCCTCAACGAGGTGGCGGAGATATACGGGGTTTGCGTATTTGCGCGCGCCTGCCGATACCTGTAAAATCACGGGAGAACGGCACTCGTTCGCCGCCTCCACGATCGCTTGGATCATTTCCATGTTGTTCACGTTGAACGCACCGATTGCGTAACCGCCGTCGTATGCCTTGCGGAACATTTCCTTCGTCGTTACTAAGGGCATAAAATCCTCCGAATGTTTTTTTTCATTATAATTCTTTTTTGCGGAAATTGCAAGAGTTTGGAAAAAATATCCGTAAAAAAACGCAAAAATCATATTGAAAGAGCATGTGTGGATGATTTTTCCAAAAAAACGTTGACGAACGCAAAAAAGAGTGCTATAATATGGGTTGTGATGCGCAAGAGCGCAAAATATCATCGGAGGATGTAATTATTATGGCAAAAGTAGCAATTAACGGTTTCGGACGCATCGGACGTCTTGCGTTCAGACAGATGTTCGGCGCAAAGGGTTATGACATCGTTGCAATCAACGACCTCACCAGCCCCAGCATGCTCGCACACCTTCTCAAGTACGATTCCGCTCAGGGCAGATATGAGCACGCGGATACCGTATCGGCAGACGACGAAGCGGGAACGATTACCGTCAACGGCAAAACCATCAAGATTTATAAGGAGAAGGACGCAGTCAACCTTCCTTGGAAGGAATTGGGCGTAGACGTCGTTTTGGAATGCACGGGCTTCTACTGCTCCAAGGCGAAATCGCAGGCTCACATCGACGCAGGCGCGAAGAAAGTTATCATCTCCGCTCCCGCAGGCAACGACCTTCCCACCATCGTATTCGGCGTAAACGAGAACACGTTGAAGAGCACGGACACCGTTATTTCTGCGGCTTCCTGCACCACCAACTGCCTCGCTCCCATGGCGAACACCCTCAACAAGTTCGCTAAGGTCAAGAAAGGTTACATGACCACCATTCACGCTTACACGGGCGACCAGATGGTACTCGACGGACCTCACCGCAAGGGCGATTTGCGCCGTGCGCGTGCAGCTGCTGTGAACATCGTTCCCAACTCCACGGGCGCTGCTAAGGCAATCGGTCTTGTTATTCCCGAACTCAACGGCGTGCTCGACGGCTGCGCTCAGCGCGTTCCCGTTCCCACCGGTTCGCTTACTCAGCTCATCGCAATCTGCGAGGGCGAAGTTACCGCCGACGCGGTCAACAAGGCAATGAAGGGCGCGGCTTCCGCTTCCTTCGGCTACACGGAAGAGGAGCTCGTTTCCTCCGACATCGTCGGTATCACCTACGGTTCCTTGTTCGACGCTACGCAGACCAAGTGCATGCCCCTCGGCGACGGCACGACGCGTGTGAAAGTTG
>CAMWUS010000031.1 GCA_947177495.1 uncultured Clostridia bacterium | reverse complement strand
TTGATATAGGATTCCAAAATCGCCGACTGAGAACGAATACGCTTTTTATCCAACATCTCGATTTCTTTTTCGCTTTCGGCAATCGCCTTTTTCAATTCACTCTTTTTAGACATATCGGTATCACTCCTTGCGTGGATTTATAATGATTGATAACGAATTGATTATATCATAGGTTATTTTTTTTTGCAACTAATTTCGGAATTATTATCAAAATTTTGTTGCTTTTCTCTTATAAAAGTGTCGTATTTCGGGCTAATTTGCCATTCATGATAATTTTCGTCGGAAAAAATTCTCCCAACTCGATTGCAACAATTTGCGCTGTTTTCTTTTCAAAACTGAACTCGTTTAAAATTTTTATACCGTCTTCTTCTTTCCCGCAATATAGCGTGACGTGCGGATGCCACGAAAAACCATCGGCAAAATTTCCTTCAAAGTGTTTATGAAGTTCAACCAATCGATCATTTATTTCCGGCTCCACAAAAATCACACTGTAATTGAAATGTCCTAATGTTCGTAGTTTAATGGGAAAAGAAGAACTTTCTTTTATACAATCCTCAATACGCCGAACAAGGTCCTCCCTTTCCGAGACAGGAAAACTTCCCAAAGAAATATGAAAAGGTATTCCCATTGTTTGCGTTCCTTGCGGATACTTTTTTAAGATACGACTTTGTAATTGCGTTAATTCACTTTGCGTTGTCTCATCTAAAACAGCGTAAACCGTTAAAAACTTTTCTTGCTTCATACTCTTCTCCTTCCAACAGTTAGTAAGAACATACTACATATTAAAACACGAAAGAGGTTAGCCCCTTTCGCGTTTTGGTGCGGACGACAAGATTTGAACTTGCACGGTTGCCCACTGGATTCTAAGTCCAGCGCGTCTGCCATTCCGCCACGTCCGCATTGGAATGCCATTCCTTCTTTACAAAAAAGAAAACCCCACACATCGGCGCATGGCACAATACACAGGGTCTCATGGTGGGGACGACAGAACTCGAATCTGTGACCTCTTGCATGTCAAGCAAGCGCTCTAACCAACTGAGCTACGCCCCCGTAGAAAACGCTACTATCATACCCGAATTTACGGGGTTTGTCAAGCGTTTCCGAATACCCTGCACCCAAAAAATGATATTTTTATTAAAATATCTTAAATTAACCTTGCGTTGCGTGCATCATTGCCGCATAATTTCCACCAAGCGCCAAAAGATCGCTATGCGTACCCTGCTCGACGATTTCCCCATTCTTTAAGAATAGAATGACGTCCGCGCCGCGAATGGTGGAAAGGCGGTGCGCAATGACGAAGCTCGTACGCCCTGCAAGGAGCGTTTTCAAGCTCTTTTGCACTTCCAACTCCGTTTGCGTATCAATATGGCTGGTTGCCTCGTCAAGCACTACGATTCTAGGATCGGCGAGAATAAGGCGCGCAAAGCTTAAAAGCTGACGTTCCCCGCCCGACAAATTATAATTCTCGGAAATCTCCGTATTGTAACCATCGGATAAACGGGTGATAAACCCGTGCGCGCACGCCGCCTTTGCTGCTTCTATACACTCCTCATCCGTTGCTTGGGGACGGGCGAAACGGATATTTTCAAGCACTGTACCGCTGAATAGATACGTGTCTTGCATCATAACCCCTACGCTTTCCCGCAAAGATTGCATGGTATAATCGCGCACGTCCGTTCCGTCGATTTTCACACTACCCGACTGAATGTCGTAAAAGCGGCTGAGCAAATTGACGATCGTCGTCTTACCCGAGCCCGTCGCCCCTACGATTGCCACTGTTTGCCCTGCGGGTACGTCAAGCGTGAAGTGTTTTAAAACGGGAATATCCTCCACATATGCAAAATTCACGTCGTCAAATTGCACGTTTCCGACACAATCCGTCAACTCTTTTGCATCCTCGCTGTCGCATATGTCCACGGGCGTTTCGATGGTATCGTAAATGCGCTCGATATTCGTAGTAAGCGTAAACACGGAGGTCATATCGCTACACAAATTGCTGATGGAGTGCGTCACCTCGCCCAATACGGAAGCGATAGCAATTACCGTATCGAGCGCAAGCGTCCCCCACCCCAAACTGATAATCAATAGAGCCGCACCGTAAACGAACAACACCATAATTGAGTTAGTGAACCCGTGAGCAAGCGGGAAGAACGCCTCTCTCACACGCGTAGTGCTCATGAATGCGTTACGGTATTCGTCGAAGAGCGTTTCCGCCGCTTCGCCGTTTATCTTCCCGCGGTTATACGCGCGCACGACTTCCGCGCCGTTAATGTTTTCCGCAACGAACGCCGTGTAGTTTGCATTCTTATTGTGGTCGCGTCCCGCACGACGGTGAATAATCTTACTGAGTACCGCCATTACGAGAATGAACGGCACAAAGAGCAATACAACCGCCCCGCCGATTCGCCAATCGAGCACGATAATCAAAACCAAACCGACAAGTACGACACCGATGGAATATAAAATCGAATAGAACAAATTGCTGAAAAGCTCCGAAACTTCGTCTACATAGTTGGTAACGCGTACCAAAATTTTACCCGTGGAATGCGTATCGTAGTAATGAAAGGATAGTACCGTGAGATGGTTGAACAGCTCTTCGCGCATTTCTTTGCAAAAACGGTGCGCAAAGGTGCCGGGCACCACGTTTTCGAAATAATACCCGATCGAAAGCCCTATCCAAACGATTGCAAGACCACCGATTGAAAGTGCCGCATAGAGCATATAATTGTCCGCAAACACGCCGTCCGTCGGGAACACCGTAGCGACAATCACAGAATACAGAACGCTCGGCACAAGGGAAAGCGCACTGGTGAAAATTTCGAGCGCAACGCTTCCCCAAAACATTTTTTTATTCTTGCCCGCACCACGCAAAAGGCGCAGAAACATTTTTAAATTGAACGTTTCGTTGATATATTCGTCCTGATAATAGAGGTTATTCTTCATAAGTCACCTCGTTGATTTGGCGGTTATAAATTTCCGCAAAGTTGCCGTTTAGCGCCATAAGCTCGGCAAAGCTGCCCCGCTCGATAATCTCACCTCTATCGAGGAAAAGGATCTCATCGCAGTCTTTGAGCGCGGTTGCACGGTGCGTTACAAGCAAAAGCGTTTTGTTTCCGCATTCGCCTGCAATGTTGTTGAATACTTTGTGCTCGGTATCCAAATCGAGCGCGGAAGTCACGTCGTCGAACACGAGAATACTTGCATTCTTTAAGAGCGCACGGGCAATGGAAATACGCTGCTTCTGCCCGCCCGAAAGTCCGAAGCCTTTTTCACCGATCGTCGTTTGGTAGCCCTCGGGAAAACGACGCGCAAACTCGTCTACTTCCGCAAGCCGTCCGTACCGCATGATCGTCTCTTCGTCGACAAACGGGTCGTAAAGCGCGATATTCGCAGAAATGGTATTTGAAAAAAGGAACACATTCTGCATGGCGTAAGAATAAGCGCGTAAAAGCTCGTTTCTGTCGAAATCGTGAATGGGTTTGCCGTCGATTAGAATTTCGCCCTCATCCGCCTCCGCAAGCCCCTGAATGAGTTTACAGAGCAAGGTCTTGCCGCTTCCCGTTCTGCCCATAATACCGAGCTTTTTCCCGTAAGGAAGCGAAAGATTTATGTTTTTGAGTGCATGCTCCTCTCCGCTCTTTACCCCTACGCCTTTCAGCTCCAACGTGGGTTCGGCAGACGGTATATCGCTTCCGTAGCGTTCCGCCGCTTCGTCCTTTGCCTGCAAGAATCCGAAAAAGCGTTTGCCGCTTACAAGGTTGCGCTGCGAAGCGTTAATGGTAAAGAGTAGTCCCGTGATTTGCCAAAGCATCGTGCCGACGTACCCGAGCATGGCGGTAAATTCACCCGCCGAAATTTCTCCGCGCAAGCCCAAAAAGATGCCGAGCGCAACTTCCCCCGTAATGACAACGGAGCGGATGCATTGCGTAATCAAGTTGCGGCGCGAAAAGATATGTAATCCTTTGATATTCGTATTGTAACGCCTTGTATTGTCTTGATCGAAAAGCTCTCGGCGTCCCTCTTCCCTTGCAAAGGAAGCCACCGTACGCACGCCGTACACGCTCTCTTGCACCGTAGTGGAAAGCTTAGAAGAATCTTTCCAACTTTGATCGAAGTACGCGCCCACCTTTTTACGGAAGCACCCAACGACAACTGCACTACCAATTCCGCCGACAAGCGGCAAAATAATGAGATAAGGATTGATGAGGCACAGAAATGCGACGCTCACGGAAATGTAAAACAAATTGTCAAGCAAAAATTGCGCTTGGTGTATGTACATATCGCTGATGCGTGTAGGATCGGAAGTCGTAATCAGCACCAAGTCGCCCGAAGTAAAGCTGTTAAGTAGCGGCGTACTTGCCGAATTGACTTTATCGAGCGCAACTTTGCGCATCGCCTTTTGACTCTTTAAAGCGTAGTTATGCGCCAAATTCCATTTGAGATAGAAGCAGACGAAGAACAACACCGCAAAGACAAGCAACGTCGCTGCGAGCACCAAAAAGATACGGGCGTAGTCGTCCGCGGGGATGTCTTTAATTAGAAATAGGAAAATGCTTGCCGTCTCTTTTGGCTCTGCCCCTAGCAAAGGGTTTATCACCCTATCCACCAAGAGCGAGACGACTTGCGGCGTCACAAGTAAAATGACGATCCGCAAAAGCCCGAACAGCGTGGAAAGCACGAATACGGGCATATATTTCCGAAAATACGGAAATGAGTTTTTAAAAAAATATTTCATGAACGAACCTTTTTGTCTAAGATGTAGGAGTAGCCCCTATAACGGAAAACTCCCCGTATTTAACGGGGAGTTTTGTTTACATAATATTGCCGACCCAACGGGGGAAGAGCGTGACGTCGCGGATATTATCGATACCCGTTACGTACATAACGAACCGCTCGAATCCAAGCCCGAAACCGCTGTGCGGCACGGAGCCGAACACGCGTAAGTCGAGATACTGTTTGTAGGCGCTGATATCCATATCCCGCGCCTTCATGGCGGCAAGCAGTTTGTCCAAGTCCGCTTCTCGCTCGCTGCACCCGATAATCTCCCCGATTCCGGGTACCAGCAAGTCCGTTGCGGCAACCGTTTTGCCGTCTGGATTTTGCTTCATATAGAAGGATTTAATTTCCTTCGGATAGTTTGTAACGAACACGGGTTTCTTGAATACTGTTTCCGTGAGGTAACGCTCGTGCTCTGTCTGCAAGTCGCACCCCCACTCCACAGGGAATTGGAAGTCCGCTTTCGCTTCCTTTAAAATCTTTACGGCATCCGTATAGTCGCACACCGCGAAATCGCTGTTTACAACGTGGCTGAGCTTCTCTTTCAAGCCCTTCTCTATAAAATTATCGAAGAACGTCAGCTCGTCCGCGCACTCGTCCATAACGGCACGAATAACGTATTTGAGCATTTCTTCCGCAATTTCAATAATGTCGGGAAGCTCGGCAAAAGCAACCTCAGGCTCTACGTGCCAGAACTCCGACAAGTGACGCACGGTATTAGATTTTTCCGCACGGAAAGACGGTCCAAAGGTATAAATTTTAGAGAACGCCGTTGCGGCGACTTCGCCTTCGAGCTGTCCGGAAACGGAGAGCCCCGCTTTTTGCCCGAAGAAATCGTTTTTGTAATACGTTTCCTCGTCCCCTTTTGCGTTATACGGCTGCGTGGTTACGCGGAACATTTCGCCCGCTCCCTCGCAGTCGCTCGCCGTGATGAGCGGCGTATTGATATAATAATAGCGATGCTCGTGGAAATAACGGTGAATTGCCTGCGCTGCAACCGAACGCACGCGGAAAACCGCCGTAAAGGTATTTGTGCGCAAACGCAAGTGCGGAATACCGCGCAAAAATTCGAGCGTAGTACGCTTCTTTTGAATGGGATATTCGGGGGGGCATTTGCCCAAAAGCGTGATTTCTTTGGCGTTGAGTTCTACCCCGTCGCCCTTAAACGCCTTTACGATTTCGCCCGTTACGCAGACGGAAGCGCCGTTCTTCGTGCATTCGGGATCGAAAGACACATTTGCTTTATCCAAAACGATTTGCAAGCGCGCAAAGCTTGTGCCATCGGCAAGCTCCAAAAAGCACACCGAGGAGGAATCACGGAAGGTTCTTACCCAACCGCAAACGGTAACCGATTTGCCGATATATGTTTTGTCCGCTAAAATTTCGTAAATGTCGATATGCTTCATTGTCTTATCCTCCTAAACCGACGGATCGGTAATTGAAAATAAACTTCCCTCGCCACGCATCACGCGCGCGGCGTAATCTTTACTCGAAGTAATAGGCGTTTCAAACTCCATGCCCGCAAGCTGTTTCTTTGATTTTGAGTGAATGTCAGAGCCGCCCGTGCAAATCAAACCGTAAGCGGAAGCAAGTGTTTTTGCGAGCCCGTTGGAACGCTCGTTCTCGCAGGCGTTGATTGCCTCTATCCCGTCCACCGCAAATGGTAACAGCGTCATGCGGTCGAGATAGAACGCTTCACGGTAAGGATGCGCCTGCACAACGAGTGCGCCCGCCTTGCGCAAACACAAACAAAAGTCGCGCGGCGTCAGCTCCATAATTTCGGGGTGCGCGGCATACCACTTTTCGTCTAATCCGTAAACGAGAAAATCCGCACCGCGGTTGGACGATTCTATTCCGAAAAACACGTCCAAATCCCCTTCCGCCGCTCGTTTGACTGCTTTGTATCCCTCCGCATAACGCGCAATGCGCTCCTCCCAAGGAAGATCTTTGGGTACGGAAGTATTGCCGTTTAAAAAGTGGTCGGTAACAAACAAGCCGCGATAGCCGAGCCTTACGTATTTTTCCACGATTTCCTCGGGCTCGAATTGAGAACAAGCGCTTACGAGCGAGGTGTGCAAATGTGTTTCGTAACGATACATTCTAAATCTCTTTTTCAAAGGAGTATTAATTAGGGCTCCCGCAAAAAGACGAAGTATTTTTGTGGGAATCAGTATGCTCTTGCAAAGAATACGGTAGATACCGCTTTCTTGCCGCAAACCAGGCACTTCTTGGCCGTGTGCTTATTATCGAGCACGCGGGAAGTCGCCTGTGCGAACTCTTTCACCTTGTCCTCGCACGCGCGGCAACCGCACCAGCCCGCCCGCACGAAGTTTCCGCCGTTTACACCTGCAAGAAGCTCGTCTAAGCTCTCTGCGTTTACGATACGGCTTTCCATGCGCGCTTTGGCTTTCTCGTACATGTTTACCGCAATTTCGTTTAAAAGCAATTTTACGCCCTCTGCGGCGCTTGCAAGCGTAAGCTCGCACTTTTCAAGCGTATCTCTGCGAGCGACGGTCATCTTGCCCGCTTCCAAGTCGCGCGGACCAAGCTCTATGCGCACGGGAACGCCTTTCATTTCCCATTCGTTGAACTTCCAACCGGGGGAGTTTTCGCTGTCGTCCAAAACGACGCGAACGCCCGCCGTATGAAGCGTATCCTTTAACGCGCGGCAAGCTTCCAAAACTCCCTCTTTCTTCGCCGCAATGGGGACGATAACAGCCTGCACGGGCGCAACGACGGGAGGCATGACTAAACCACGCGCATCGCCGTGCGTCATAATGAGCGCGCCGATAAGACGCGTGGATACACCAAATGACATGGTATAACCGTATTTCTGCGAGCCGTCTTTGTCGGTAAATTTAATATCGAACGCTTTGGAGAAATTCTGCCCGAGGTAATGGGAAGTACCCGACTGCAAGCTTTTTCCGTCGTGCATCATCGCTTCCATGCCGTAGGTTGCAACAGCGCCCGCAAACTTCTCTTTCTCCGTCTTTTTCCCCGTCAATACGGGCATGGAAAGACAGGTTCTTGCAAACTCCTCGTAAACGCGCAGCATTTTCTGCGTTTCCTCTTCCGCTTCCTCTGCGGTTGCGAATACGGAATGCCCTTCCTGCCACAAAAATTCGCTCGTTCTCAAGAAAGGACGCGTCGTCTTTTCCCAACGCATAACGTTTGCCCACTGATTTTCACGCAAGGGCAAATCGCGCCAAGATTCAATCCATTTACCATACATGGTGCCGATGATCGTTTCCGAAGTGGGACGAATGCAGAGCGGTTCGGCAAGTTTTTCGCCGCCCGCGTGCGTAACGACTGCAACTTCGGGTGCGAAGCCCTCTACGTGCTCCGCCTCTTTGGTCATAAAGCTCATGGGAATGAGAAGCGGGAAGTACGCGTTCTCGTAACCGCAATCATAAAAGCGCGTGTTAAATTCGCGCTGAATGTTTTCCCAAACGGCATAACCGTAAGGACGAATGACCATGGTGCCCTTTACGGGTCCGTAATCGACCAGCTTGGTTTTCAAAACGACGTCTGTATACCACTGTGCAAAGTCCGTTTCAATATCCGCAATTTGTGCAACGAATGAATTTTCTTTCGCCATTTTCTTAGCTCCGCTACATAAAAACAAAATAAAAAGATACGGTTATTATACCATATCTTTTCAAATTCGTCTATCGTTTGAAAGGTGTTTTTCGCACCCAAACGCGCACTTTTAAAATTCGTTGCGCTCGCTGTTTGTAATATAGCCCAAAGCGAAAGCGTTAGGTCCTACGTGGGAACCGATTACCGGTCCCATAACCTGCATATGCGGCTCCAAATGGAAGCGGTTACGCACGTAATCGCCAAGCTCGTTTGCCGCCGCTGCGTTTCCCGTATGTACGATGAACACGTGACCAATCTCGTTGGGACCTTCCGTCTCCATTTTTTCTTTAATAAAGGAAATCGCTTTTTTCACTCCGCGTACTTTTGCGATGGAATCAAGCTTTCCTTCCTTATTGAAAGAAATAATAGGCTTGATGTTGAGCACTCCGCCGTTTGCCGCCGCCGCTGCCGAAATTCTGCCGCCCTTTTTGAGATATTGCAAATCGTCCGCTACGATGTAATGCTGGATGTGCAAGCGCAACGAATTGCAGTAATCGTAAGTCTCCTGCGCCGTTTTACCTGCGTTGCGGCATTTAAGCGCTTCACGCGCAAGGAAGCCCGCGCCCACCGTCGTAGTAAGCGGATCTACGACGTACAGGTTGAAATCGGGATATTCTTTCTTGACGTCCGCACCCGCTTGTTTCGCTACTTCGTGCGTACGGGCAAGCCCAGAAGAAATGGTGAAGTGAACGACGTCTTTCCCGCCCTCCTCAGCGATTTTCTTGAAATGCTCGTAATGCGCTTCGTAGTTGAGCATGGCGGTTTTGGAAAACGCGCCTCCGCGCAGTTCGTCGTAAAAGTCGAGATACTCCTGCTCGCACTTGAATGCGTCAAGCCTATCTTCCATTTTACCGTTCTTCTCCACGGTAAACGTAAGCGGAACAAATTTAATATCGTTCTCCACTACAAAATCGTGGTAAAGATCGGTGGTAGAATCTACCGATAACGTGAATTGTTGCATCTTTCGCATACCTCCCAGTACTGCACAAAGGCGCCACTCCAAGGCGGGTTGTGCTTTCCTCTCCAATTTGTAATAAAATTATATCACAATTTTACATGACATGCAAGGGATTTAAACAATTTTTTCAAAAGCAAAAACTTTTTTACGAAAACCACTTGAAAATTTGGAAAATCTCGGTATAATAGAAATGTAAAAACAAAATAGTTTAGTATAAAGTAAAACGGAGCGTGAAATGAACGAAACGGAGCTTTTAAAGCTGAAAAACGGAACGGACGTAAGAGGAACGGCGATTGCGGGTGTAAAAGGCGACGAAGTAACCCTTACCGACGATGCCGTACTTGCAATTGCCCGCGCATTTGCGGTTTGGGCGAAAGACAAAACGGGCGTTTCCCGTCCGACCATTGCAATCGGACACGACTCCCGCCTTTCCGCAAAACGCATTGAAGCGTGCTTGGTGAAAGGCATTACGGCTTGCGGCGGAAACGCAGTACTTACGGGGCTCTCTTCCACCCCTTCCATGTTCATGCTTTTACAGGACGATTTCGGCGCGGACGCTTCCGTTATGATTACGGCAAGCCACCTGCCCTACCAGAAAAACGGACTGAAATTCTTTTTGAAGGACGGCGGGCTGGAAGGCTCGGACATTACCGAAATATTAAAGCTTGCAGCGCAAGGCGTGCAGGATGCGGAGAAAGCGGGAACCTGCGAAACGCGCCCCTATATCGAGACATATGCCAAGAACCTTGTGGAAAAAGTAAGGAAAGCGTGCGGGAAGGACAAGCCTCTTGCGGGCAAACGCATTCTTGTGGACGCGGGCAACGGAGCGGGCGGCTTCTATGCCGACCTTGTGTTGAAGCCCCTCGGCGCGGACACGACGGGTTCCCAATTCTTGGAGCCTGACGGAAGCTTCCCCAACCACATTCCCAACCCCGAGAATGAGGACGCGATGAAATCCGTCTGCGCGGCGGTGAAAAAGCATCATGCCGATTTCGGGATTATCTTCGATACCGACGTTGACCGTGCGGGAGCCGTTTCCCCCGACGGAGAGGAAATCAACCGCAATTCGCTTATTGCGCTCATCTCGGCAATTCTGCTCGAAGAAAAACAGGGCGCGTATATCGTGACCGACTCGGTAACGAGCGACGGACTTGCGGAATTTATCAAAGAAAAAGGCGGCGTGCACCACCGCTTTAAGCGCGGATATAAAAACGTAATTAACGAAAGCAAACGGCTGAACGCGGAGGGCAAATATTCCCCTCTCGCAATCGAAACGAGCGGACACGCCGCACTGAAAGAGAATTACTTCTTGGACGACGGCGCATACCTTGTAACGCGGCTCTTAATTGCCCTTGCAAAGTGTGCCGATGAGGGACGCAATTTGCTCGACCTTATTTCCACTTTAAAGAGACCTGCGGAAGCCAAGGAAGTGCGTTTGAACTTCGTGCCGAATGTAGATTTCAAAACATTGGGTGCGGGCGTGATTGAAGATTTAAAAGAAAAGCTCCCCCGTGAAGCGGGACTTTCCCTTGCGC
>CAMWUS010000030.1 GCA_947177495.1 uncultured Clostridia bacterium | reverse complement strand
CCGCTTGTGCGCCCGCTTCCCAAACCCAAGGCATGCCGTCCAAATCGTTCGTCCAGGTGGATTTGATCGGTGCGCCCTTTACGGTAATCGTTACTTCGCGGTTCGCATCCGTGCCGCCGTCGCTCCATTTGTAGTTGGCGGTATCTTTGATTTTGAATTTGATCTTGTAGTCGCCCGCATTCTTCACCTTAACTGCCTTGGCGTCTTTGTCGAAGGTGAGCGCAGACGTTCCGTCGTCTACGGGGTGCGTAGCGGGTACGGGATCGGGCTCGACGACGTATTTGTTCGTCGTGTCTTCGATGAACTCCATCGCATCCGCGTCGAACTTCGGCACGGTTATGGTTTGTACGGTAGAATTGTAGTAATAAGTACCCGTAGGTGCGGTAGGCGCGTCAACTTCCCTCTGCTCAATGGTAAAGCTTTCTGCGCGCACGCGTCCGCCGCCCGTCTTTACAACGTAGTTCTTGTTCGGCGTTTCCACAAAGGAAGCGGTGTACCCACCTCCGTTTACGGGCGCATTCGAGTTCCCCAAGTTCCAATAGGTAGTACCGTCCGGTTTCTTGCCGCTGTTGTCGGGGAAGTCGGTATTCGCCGCCGTGCCGTAGGTATTCGTACCCGTACCCTTATAGTAGAAGGTGAATACGGGTCTGCCGGGGTCGGTATCGTAATAGCTCGGCTTGGTCGCGGGCGCATTCCATACAATTTCCACCTTTGCGGTGATTGCTTGCCCGTTATATTGCTCGCTGTACGCGCCGCTCTTTTTTTCAAGCTTCTGCTCCGCGTCACCCGCCTTCGGCTTGCGCCAAAACTGAATTTCGTAATCCAGCTCCTGCGGCTTCACGGTATAGATAACGTCGTACACCTTGTCGTTGTGGTTTTCCACATGGATTTTCACGTATACGTGATACTTGCCCGCGTCTTTTATGGTGGGCATGGTAGAAGTCCAACCCGTATCCGTAGCCTTGGGCTCGGTCTTCGTTTTAAAGTCGGTAGCCGCTACTTGCTCGTCGCTGAACGTCGTGCCCCAGAACGTTACGTCGAACTTCAGCTCCGAAGGAAGCGTTGCGGGAACGGGCGAAGTATAAGCGCCCTTTCTGATTACCGCCGCCGACGGGAACGTGATGGTCTTTTTTGTATTGTCGTATTCGCTTATGCGGTAACTCGACACGCCGTCCGTCTTCGGCAAACTCGTTTCGTCTACCGTGATTTCGGCTTTGCGTACCGTGTACTTAAACGTATTCGACTTCGTAGAATCCTGCGCGTTTTGATAAGTAACGGTATAGTTGGGGTTTGCCGTAGTAACGGTTACGTAATAGTCCTTTGCAAGCAGCCACTTATCGCTGTCGCCGCTCCATACGTCCGAACTTGCGGTAAACCCGAACTCATACTTGAACGGGAAACGGTTGGAAATATCGAACGTTAAGAACTCTTGGCTTGCTTTGCCGCCGCCGATATCGGTGGAGTAGTACCAACCGCCCTTGTACGCGTCCGCCTTTACGCCTGTTGCTGGGCTCGCAATGGTAACGTCTGTCGTGTTGTCGGTAGCCTTATACCTCGTGCTGTCGTTCTTCGCCGTGGCGAGAATGCTGCTCGTGCCGTTGATCTCGGCATCCGTCGTTTCGGACTGTTGCAGTTTTTTATTAGTAGTGGAATCGCCATACGTGCCGTAATCGTCGTTCAAGATGACCGTTACGGGACGAGGCTCGATTTCGAACGTGCCGGCGCGATTACCGAACACGACCGTATAGTTCGGATTTGCGCAATTCGAAACCGCATAGCCGTATTTCGTAGCCGTAGGAAGCGAGGCAATCATTGTATAATTTTTGCCTGCGTCCGTGCCGTAGCTGTGTTTTACCGTAATGCCGAGGCTTGCAATCGTATCGCTCCCAACGAGCGGCGTGTTAGCGTCTACCTCGTACATAATTTCGCCCGCGGCGGTAGAGCTCAGCCGCGTATCGAGCTCGGTTGCGTTATAGCCGTAAGTGACCTTTTGCCCCGTTTTGAAGTTGATTTTAACTTCTTTCGGTTTCACGACGATTCGTACGCTCGCATTGTATAACCAAGTGTAAGCCCTAATCGGACCGCCGTCGTAGTTAGCAAGAGTATAGGTGCCTGCGTCGTGAATGGTACTGAACGACTTTCCGCCGTTGGAATCGGAATAAATACGAATAGGATATTGCCCCGGCGTGCTCCAACCTGTATATTCGGTAGAGAAAACGTCCGTATATATCGTCCCGTCGTCACCCTCACCGGTTCCGCCACATGTTTTAGGGCCCTTGTACACGAGTTTTACGTTCGTTACGTCGAAATCACCGTAGGTGAGTTCCAAAGTGCCACCCTCTATCTCGTGCCAAGTCCCAATATCAGTCGATTTCTCGTAATACCACTTCTCGTATATATTCTCTCCGGCATTATTGGCAAGGACAGCATCCTTTGTAACCGCATAGGTATTAGTAGTACCGTTATTGTAAGCCTTATTCGCCTTCATGCAAAGGTCTTGTTTCGGGCTAGTCAATCTCGGGTCGTTATCCGCAAAGAAGAACGTGTTTGCCGGAAGAACGTCACTCTCGGGAACAGTAGGCTTTTCGCCAACCGTCTCAGGGTTTGGATTAGGCACATCATCACTATAATAGTCCCCAAACCCATCTGTAACTTTATACACTTTACCAGCAGGTATAATAAATTTATTCTGATTAGGAGTTGCCGAGCCGTTCGTGAATAGCTTAATTCCGATACGCGCCCAACCGTCGGGAGTGTCCAATCTCCCAACAATCTTAATGGCGTTACCTGCACCGAGCAAAACGTCGCCGCCCGAATTTCCGTACACCTGCGGTGCGCCTTTTACTTCCATTGTTAAAGCACCGCCATAGCCGATTGCGTAATAATCCGCTTTATTATTGCAAATCGAGCCACCGTAAAGTTTAAAAGTATCGTTGGTGTCTACGGGAAAGATTACGTTACCTGTACACGTATTTTCCGATATGGTGCCACCGTCCATCATATACAAAGTGTCAGTATAAGAAATGATACTGCCGTTGGTACCCGTTGCATCGTTATTATCAATACTACCGCCATGAATATTTATTATCGCCTTAGCGCTTGAAGTTCCTTTTGCCACAATAGTGGCAAGACTACCTGTCTTATTATCTTTAATAGACCCGCCGTACATATTGAACTCATTGTTCGCAATGCGGACAATTTGCCCATCGTTCGTTGCGGAATTAGCGGAAGTGTCGTTATCATGAATCGACCCGCCGTACATATTGAACGTGGTTTTACTGCTTAAATAAGCGACGTCGCTCCCGCGATACGGATTATTGATATTGTCATTATTTGCTTGCTTTTCGGTTGGAACGGGATCCATAAAAACGGGTGCCCTCTCGCAACCCGTAATTTCGCCGCCGTACATATTTAAGGTCGCGCCACCGTACAGCTTAATTCCGAATAGTCTAGAACCGCCAATCGTTCCGCCGTTTATCGTATAGGTGTGCCCGCCGACACCGTTGTGCGCATCTCCCCATAAAGAGAGTTGCGGCATCCTTTGCGCATTGCTGTTGGCATTAAAGGCATTATTACCGATGAACCCGCCGTTCATAGTAAAGTCGCCCGTATAAATAGCTACGCCTGCCGCCGCGTGGAACACGATACCCTGCGAGTTATTCTCGATACGCCCTCCGTTTAAAATGAAAGTACCGAAACTATCCACACCGCCCGTCCACGTGCCCATGTTGCCTCTTATATTGCCGCCGTTCATGATGAAAGTGCCGAAGTTTACAACACCGCCGGCGCCGCCGCCTTGGTCGAACGAATAAACGCCTTGATTCCCTCCCGTTATTACGCCCGTACCCACACTGTCTTCCAGCGTGAGTTTTGCGCCCGCTTCGATATTGATTACGTGACCTATCCTCATGTTGACGAATGATGCAAGTTGGCGGTCGATTTTATGCCCATTTAAGTCAAGAATAATATCGTAACCGTTAGGAATATTGAGACTTTTCCTCACTTGTGCGGGAAGCGAAACAGCTGGATTTGGCGGAATGGCAACCCCGGTAAGCGCATCGACACCCGTATCTAAATCCCAATCGCTATCAAGCTTGAAATGAAGGGTTTTGCCGACAAGCGTGCTATCGCTTGTCGCGGCTTCCCAATCGTCTTTCATACTGCCCGCTTTAAGGATGTAATATTTATCTATGGTTTCGTAACCGCCCGTGCTTGCAATAGAGCTCGCCTGCGCGTTGCCCTGTTCCCATACGGTTGTATCGTCTACGCGCGTAGAAAAATTCTGCGCGGCAAAAACTCCGCCTGTAACTACACAAGCGGTCATCAGCATCGCCAGCGATACCTTTAAATACAACCCCTTTTTATTCTTTTTGCTCTCTCGGTTTTTCATAGAAAACCTCCTAGTTAAACTTATCGTACCCCTTGCAATGGTGGCGTTTTTCGCGTTAATCGTAAAATACGACACTATTAGTCGGTACCATTGTATCACACATTTACATTCGTATCAACACTTTTTTGCAAAAATTCGGAAAAAATTTTTGTTATTTCATCAAAAATCCACTATTTTTCCCACTTTTTAGGGGTTTTTCTGTTCCCCATTCGGCATATTGAACGCCCGCCTGTCATTTTGAACACCCCTTCTACTACATATATATTCCTGCTTATCAACAAAAAACACCCGCACTATCGTGCAGGTGTCTTATTGGTGGAGATAGCGTGACTCGAACACGTTACCTGTACGTTGCGAACGTACCGCTCTACCAGATGAGCTATATCCCCGAATTCAATTGTAATGCTATTATAACATAAAAGAGAAAAAAAGCAAGCGTTTTTACGGGATTTTTTTAAAATTTTTATTTGCGGAAAACGGGAAAAAAGGTTGACAAATAGTTTAATAAGGTTTAGAATATAAATACAATTTTTCGGGGGCATAGCTCAGTTGGTTAGAGCGCACGCTTCACATGCGTGAGGTCACAGGTTCGAGCCCTGTTGTCCCCACCAAAAAAGGGAAGGCTTGTGCCTTCCCTTTTTTGGTGGGGAATAACGGCGAAAATCTTTCGGTTCGCCCCATTGCGCAGCAATGGCACAAGCGGCTTGCCGCGCAGTAGCCCTGTCCACCAAAATAAGAAAACCGTGCTTGGCACGGTTTTTTGTTTTATCGGCAAATCAATATTCTCGAGGAATGAGGTTGCATGGAAACGTTATCGAGCGGGAGCTCTTCGCCCGTAATCAAGTCGCACACCGTGCCGCCGCCCAAATGCAACTCGCAAGGCGCGTCCGCGATATTAAACGCGGCGATTACCCTTTCCCCGTCGATTTGACGTTCGAATGCGCAATTCGTATTTGCAAGCGCAACCTTTGCATAGCTCCCATAGCAAAGTGCGCGGCTATTTTTGCGAATGCCCGCAAGCGCGCGGATATGCGCCGCAATTTCGGGGTGCGCGGTTTTATCTACTTCGTCGATGCACGGGCGCAAGCGGTAGTCGTTATCCGACTTGTCCCCTTCCGCACCGAACTCCGAGCCGTAGTATACGCAGGGGATTCCCGGAATGGTGAACAGCAACGTATACAGCGGGAGCAAGTTTCGCCCGTCTTTGAGCGCGGTGCAAACCCGCAATACGTCGTGATTATCCAAAAAGTTCAACATGTGCTTGCCCGTGTACAGCGCCCAGGGCTGCGACGAGAACAAGCGGGTGAGCGAGTGCTCGATTTCGAACAGGTTGCTCGAATTGAACGCAGAAACCATGCCCTTAAAGCATTCGTAGTTGGTAATGGAGTCGAGCCGCTCGGGGCAAATATTCTGCGCGAAGTTGCCGCAGTGAATGACTTCCCCCACCAAAAAGAAATCTTCCCGCTTTTCACGGACGGTGGCGCGGAGCATTTCCATAAACCAAGGCGGAAGCGAATAGCACACGTCAAGCCGCAAGCCGTCTATTCCGAATTCGTCTATCCAAAAACGCACGGCGTCCATCAAGTAGCGTTGCAAGTCGCAGTTTTCTAGCCGCAGTTTTACAAGCTCGGCGTGACCTTCCCAATTATCGTAGGCAAATCCGTCGTTGTAAGGCGAGTTGCCCGCAAAGTTTATCTGAAACCAAAAACGGTAGTCCGTGCCCTCGCGCTTCTCGCGCACCTCTTTAAAGGGCATAAACTCCCGCCCCGTGTGGTGGAACACGCCGTCGAGCACAACGCGAATGCCCGCCTCGTGGAATTTGCCAACTAACGCCTTAAACTCCTCGTTGGTGCCAAGCCGCCTGTCTACGCGGAAAAAGTCAATGGTGTCGTACCCGTGCCGTTCGCTCTCGAATAGCGGATTGAAAATCACGGCGGTTATGCCGAGTTCCTTTAAGCGAGGAATTTCCGCTTCTATCTTGCCCAAACGGTGGGAAGTCCCGCCAAAATCGTTTACCCGCTCGGCTCCACAAAAACCAAGCGGGTAAATTTGATAAAATATCCCTTCGTCGAACCACATACTAACTCCTCAGTGAAGCACGGCTTTCATTTTCTCCGCCGCCTGCGCGCGCCCCGAACAGCCCAGCTTTTCGTAAATGGTGGAAATATAGTTGCGCGCCGTGCCGTCGGTCAGTTTGAGCGCCGTCGCAACCTGCTTGTTGGTAAAGCCCTCGTAAATCATGAGCGCGATTTCCGTTTCGCGGTCGGAGAACCCAAACGCCTTTTTCAGCTTGATTTCGCGGTCGTTGCTCACAAGGCGCGCCGCGTCGGCAATGCGCTTTGCGATTTTCGCGGGCAAAATCGTGTCGCCCGCATAGGCGTTCTTCACCGCGTCGATGAGCGCCGCGGAGGAAGTGTCTTTCAACAGATACCCGCTCGCGCCATTGTTGATCGCGTTTAAAATGTAATCGCTGTCGTCGAACGTGGTGAGAATGACCACCTTGGTATCGGGGTGGCGGCGCTTTATCTCCTGCGTGGCAATTACGCCGTTCATGTTGGGCATACGAATGTCCATCAGCACCACGTCGGGGCGAGTGGATTCCACCAATTCGAGTGCAGAAAACCCGTCCTGAGCAATTCCCACAACCTCGATTTCCCCGCTGGAAGAGAGCAACCCCGCAATGCCGTCCGCCAAAATCGATTGGTCGTCTGCAAGCAATACCTTAATTTTCATATCCCCCGTTCTCCTTTTGCGTTTATCTTACTTCGCCACGTCCGCAGGAAGCGTAATGTGCACTTCGAACCCTTCGTCCGCTTCACCCTCAAACTTCACTTTCCCGCCCATGAGCTCGGCGCGTTTGCGCATTCCCGCAAGCCCGAAGCCCTCGCGGAAGTTTTTCTTATCAAACCCCGTGCCGTTATCGGAAAGCAAAAAGTTGACCTTTCTGCCCTGTTGGCGCAATTCGAACCAAAACGCCGTTGCCCCGCCGTGCCGTAAGCCGTTGGAAATGCCCTCTTTAAGTGCGTTGGTGAAAAACCGCCGTTTCGCCTCGCAAAGCGATACGTCTTCGATTTCGTAACGCACGGTAATGTCGGTGCCGTCCGTCGAATCGTGAATAACACTCAAAAGCATATCTCGCACGGAGATTGTTTCGAGATTGCCCGAAAGCAAATGCACGCTCTCGCGAAGCTCTTCCAAAGCGTTTTTCGCCTGCAAGTTCGCCGCAGTGATGCGCCGCTTCGCCTCTGCGGGGTCGGACTCGAACATGACCTTTGCCGCTTCCGTCTGCATGATGACCGTGGTAATGGAATGCCCCGCCGTGTCGTGAATGTCCTTCGCAATGCGTTGCCGCTCTTCGAGTGCGGTAATTTCCTGCAACTCGTTGTACGCCTCTTTAAGTTTAATGTTGCTCTCGTTTACCTCGTCGAGCGCTTTCACAACTTCCCTGTTCTTCAAATAGATCTGCACGGTGAAGTTGAAAATCAGGAAATGGAACGCCATCAAGATAAGGTCGTTGATACCCTTGGAGATGATGTTGCCGATGTTTACCGTTTCCCCGAGCAGTGCGTTGGTTACGGCGAACGCCGCAAGGAACAGTCCCGCGCTCGCAACGCCCATTGCGATGTTCATGGGCATACTTTTGGCGTTGAGATAGAATTCCGATAAAATGACGATGTACAGCGTGGAAGTAAGCTGACCGTCCGTAAACACGGTGAGCAAAATCAGCAATACGGAGTCCACCACGTAACAGGGGATTTTTGCGGTAAACGATTTTGCCACCCAAATCTTTAATGCGTTTTCCAACGTGAGCACCATCACGACGGGCAGTGCTACATACCACGAATAAATGCCCCAAGGCGTGTCGCGCGAAGTCCAGTTCGTAACCAAAGTTATAATTTCCACGAACAGGAGCAAACAAAAAATGATTACTTTCCCGAAACGGAAAATGCGGGGCAAAGTAAACTCTTGCTTATCGCTCAATTCCCCACACCTCCTAACAGTTTATCGACGTTGAATTTTTTGCGGATATCTTCCATCTTACCCGCACGGAAATAGCTGTATACGCCGTCTTTCCCCGTAATCAAATGATCGTAGAATTTTACGTTGTTCATGGAACACGTCATCATGAGCTGCGCGGTAAAACGGTCGTCTTCCACCGACGGGCGGCAAATCCCTTCGGGGTGGTTATGCGCCGCCACGATACCGGCGGGCGAAACGGTAATGATATAACGGTTGATTTCTTCCGAGCGCACCTGTACCTTATTCGCGCTGTCGGAAGTAAAACGCCTGCTGCTCTTCACCCGCTCGCTTGCGTCCAAACAGAATATTTCGATGACTTCCTGATCGAGCGCAGCAAAGCTTTGCGAAACGTGCTCCGAAAAAGACTGCAAATTGAATTTGATAGGATCGGTTTTGGGCTTTTCGGCACGGGGCATAATCAGCCCGATACAGCGCAGATACGCCGCGACTTCGGGTCCCACGCCTTTTACGCTCCTAAGCTGGTCGGGCGTTGCGTGGAACACACCGTAAAGAGAGCCGAACGCCTCGATGAGCGAATGTGCGATGCCGTTTGTATTTTTGCGCGGGATAGCATTGAAGAGCAGAATTTCCAAAAGCTCATGGTCCTGCAAGTCTTTTCCGCTGCTCTCCAAGCGTTGCGATATTCGCTGTCTGTGCCCCTTGTGCATACTTTTCTTGTCTGATTTCATCGTTTCTCGGCTTCATTATATCATGTTTTAAGAAAATTTGCACGGATTTCATATAAACTTTCGGTGAATTTTCGAGGGCTTCTCTTAAAAATATAAAAAATTCGGGGCATTGCAAGCAATACCCCGAACAAGCGAAATGGTTTTACCGATTAAAAGAACCAAAGCACGATACCGACGATGAAAATCACAAGCGCGATAATAAAGATGATGAACCACGCCGATCTTTTACCCTTGCTTGCCGCAAAGCCGTAAGCCGCAAGACCTACGCCGATA
The DNA here is from genome assembly GCA_947177495.1 of uncultured Clostridia bacterium. GTDB lineage: Bacteria > Bacillota > Clostridia > Christensenellales > Borkfalkiaceae > Gallimonas. Next base: position 1,702 of record CAMWUS010000030.1, on the reverse strand, counting down.
AGGAACATGATGCGTTCGATGATAGACAATACCCGCATAAGCCCCGGTGCATCCGCCTTGAAAAGCGAGAGCATTGCATTGAGGAATACGATTAACGCGCCGACTACAAATGCAATGTAGCAACAAATTTTGATTACGTCGTAACGCGTAACGCTACCGTTACTTCTTCTACGATTCGCCATAAAAAATACCTTCCTTTATTTGGTTTACGCAAGCATTATATCATGAATTGTTTCAACCGTCAACAATTCAAACGCACATTTTTAAATTTAATCGCACGGCTCCGTCTTTTCCAAAACTTCGAGAACGTGCTTAAAATAATCGGGAAGCGGCGCGGAGAACTGCATTCTCTCCCCCGTGCGCGGGTGCGTGAGTTCGAGGCGGTAAGCGTGCAGGAGCTGACCGCTCAACTGAAACCGCTGTTTTTTGTAGCCGTAAGTCATATCGCCTACAACGGGATGACCGAGATGCTTGGCGTGAACGCGGATTTGGTGCGTACGCCCCGTCTGCAACGAAAAGCGCACGAGGGTGTGGCTGCGGAACCGCCGTTCCACCGTGTAATCGGTGACGGCGCGCCGTCCCGTGCCCGCAGGCACCACCGCCATGCGCAAGCGGTCTTTGGGGTCTCTCCCGATGTCGGTTGCCACCTGTCCTTTCTCTTTTTCGAGCACGCCTTCTAAAAGTGCGAGATATTCGCGCTTACAGCTCTTCTCTTCGATTTGCTTGGAAAGCGACAAATGCGCCGTATCGTTTTTGGCAACGACGAGCAGTCCCGAAGTGTCTTTATCGATTCTGTGAACGATACCGGGGCGAAGCTCTCCGTTGATCCCGCTTAAACTGTCGAGGCGAAACAAGAGCGCGTTGACGAGCGTTCCCTCGTAATTGCCCGCGCCCGCGTGTACCGTCATGCCCTGCGGTTTGTTGATAACGGCAAGGTCTTCGTCCTCGTAAACGATATCAAGCGGAATATCCTCCGCTTTCGCCGCAATGGGAACGGGGTCGGGCACGGTGAGCGAAACCTCTTCCCCGATACGGAGAACTTGTCCCGCCCGCGCAGGTTTGCCCGCAACGGTTACGTGACCGTTTTCGCACAGCTTTTTAATATTAGAACGGGTAAGCCCCGTTCTTTCACTCAAAAATATATCGACGCGTAAAGGCGCGTCTGCGGTAAACTGCGAGGAAGTCATTTCTTTGCCTTTTTCGCCTTTTTCTCGTGGCGGAGCGCTTCTTCCCGCTTGGCTTCCTCCCGCCATTTTTTGGTGAGCGGGAACGCCGATTCTTTTCCGATAAACAAGATGATAAAGATGAGCGCGATTGCGCCGAGCACGATGCACATATCGGCAAAGTTGCAGGTGTAGTGCGGTAGCAGAAAATCGACCTCGATAAAATCGCGCACTCCATCCTCGAAATAAACCCTGTCGATAAAATTGCCGATCGCTCCCGCCTCGATTGCGGCAAGCGCCATGCGGGCGGGCGTGTTGTGCTTAAAATATGTAAAGAACAGCACGGCGATACCCACCGCCATAAATCCCGTTAAAACGGTGATGGCGACCATGGCGGGCGGGTTCTCACCAAGAACGCCCCACGCGATACCGGGATTCATCACGCAGTCTAATTTGACGATTCCGAGAAACATATCGGGTTGGTGTACTTGGACCGCGAACGCGATTGCCTTTGTGAGCAAATCGACAAAGAGCAGTAT
>CAMWUS010000029.1 GCA_947177495.1 uncultured Clostridia bacterium | reverse complement strand
GTCTTCCTTAACAGAAGTCTGGTTTATCGAACGTTGTTTGCGCCTTTTGAAACCGGGCGGCAGAATGGGTATTGTTTTGCCGGAAGGCGTTTTAAACAATAGCAATTTGCAAAAGGTGCGCGAATATTTTGAAGGACAGGCAAAAATCATTCTAATTTGTAGTATTCCGCAAGACGTCTTTATAAAAGCAGGCGCTACCGTAAAACCGAGTCTTGTCTTTTTGAAAAAATTTACGGAAGAAGAACGCCAACAATACGATTTGATTGTGGCAAAAGCAAGAAAAACCGTAGATGAAAAATATACCGACGACATACAGCGGATAGAAAACGCTTATAAAACGAAGGAAATTAAAACAAAGGCATTATACACGATTGAATTAAAAGCAATCGAAGCAAAAAAACAGGAGGAGATGAAACCACTCATCAAAGAGTGGTTTGAATATCAAATTCCTATCGCGAAAGTTGAAAAGGCGGGCATTACGACAACGGGTGCGTCTTGCGAGAACGAGCTGGATGACGTGTTGGAAGCATACAGATTGTATCTTGCCCAAAACCCTTTGTGGAAGGCAAAGGGTGTCATTTGGGAGTATACGCTTGGGGCGGATCTGAATGTTTCCAAAATAGCAATAAACAATTAATAGGTCGGAGATTGCCGTGAAAGAGAAATTGGCGTTTACGCATTTTAGCACTCTAGAGAAATGGTATATAGAACAATATTTGCGAAAGGAACTACAAGGGAAATTCCCTATGCTTCCTTTATCTAAAATATTACAGCCGAGAAAGGAACGCGTTTTCAGTCAAGAGTATAATTCCGATATCCCGTTGGTATCCAAAATCAGATTTGTAGACGGTAAAATCTTTTATCGCACTGCGAAGCCTAAAAACGATGTGTTTTTGGCGAAAAAAAATGATTTACTCGTTTCAAATATTAATTTCGAAAAAGGTGCTTTTTGTATTATAGACAAGGATTTGGTTGCATGCTCTACGGATTATCAACCTTATAAAATTATTTTTAATGATATATTACCGCAATACTTAAATTTGTGTTTGCGGTGTAACGTCTTTCTTGAAAATGTAGCAGTAGCCAAGCCCAAGGGAATGAAAGTACGAGCGAAATGGGAATTTATCAAAACGTTTTCCATTCCCGTTCCAAGCATTGAAGAGCAAAATGAGCTTTTAGCGCAGTATAATGAGCGGCTTTTAAAGGCGGAACTTATAAAAGACGATTGCTCTTATTATCATGTAGAACGGTATATCGAAAATCATTTAATGCTAAACAGTATCTCCACTGAGCGTTCAAACTCGATACTAAATTTTACAGAGTCCTCTGAGTTGTTTACTTGGGATGTGCGCAACAGGTCCGACCACAAAGTTTTTCAAACAAGTAAATACGTTCAAAAGCCCTTAAAATTTTTGGCCGAAATAAATCCGTCGCTTACAAAAAAGTTAAAAAATGATGACGAGGTTACGTTTATCCCCATGGAGTGTGTTTCGGATTTGGATGGAAATATAAAAGAAAGGAGAACATGTAAAGCCGAAAAGAAAGGGTTTACGAAATTTGAAAACGGAGATGTTATTTGGGCTAAGATAACGCCTTGTATGCAAAACGGGAAGGCTGCCGTTGTCTGTGAGCTGAAAAATGGTGTAGGATATGGCTCAACCGAATTCTATGTTATCAGAACAAATAAAGACGTATTGTTGCCCGAATATTTGCACTACTTATTGCGAATGCACAGAGTTAGGGAAGAAGCGGTGAATTATTTTTCCGGATCGGCAGGGCAACAACGTGTAAGGAAAAGTTTTCTTGAAGAACTCAGCATTCCTCTTCCGTCTTTAGAAGAACAACGGCTTATCGTAGAACAATTAGATGAGATTAAGTCAAACATTATAGCTAACAGGGATAAAACAGAAAATCTTTACAAACAGGCAAAACAGGACTTCGAATGTGCGATTTTTAAGGTACAAAATGTTGGTTTATAATACCCGGCGATAAGTTAACAGGGGAGAATTTATGTTGATCCCAAAAGTAAAAATCAGCTATTATAATAATATTACAAAGTCGGTATGCTGAGTTGTTCTATGGTATATTGACAAAGTGTTAAGTCTTGTTTTTTTTTGCGTCGTAATAAAATGTGTTTTTAACTTTGTAAAACTATTTTTTCAAAGCGGGGTAAAAACCTTTGACAATCGCGGGGAAAGGTGATATTCTTATAGGGACGTAAGCGAGGAATTGCGCTCTCCACGCATCTCTTGGCTTGCGCGAATACTTCCATAGGAGGATAAACGCAAATGGAAAAGAACGAAATCATTGCTAAGTTCGCACAGCACGAAGGGGACACCGGTTCGCCCGAGGTACAGATCGCACTTTTGACCGCGCGCATCAATCACCTCAACGAGCACCTCAGCGTGCACAAGCAGGACAACCACTCCCGTCGCGGACTGTTGAAGATGGTCGGTAAGCGCCGCGCGCTTCTCGACTACCTCAAAGCAAAGGACATCGAGCGTTACAGAGCCGTTATTGCGGAACTGAACCTCAGAAAGTAACGAACCTTAAAGAGCGGTGCTTTTTGCCGCTCTTTTTGTTGTTAGTTTCCCGTAAAGAGTTTATGGGAAACCGCTCTTCAAACATGGGTTTGCAGGGCAAAGAATTTAGGGAAAGGAGAATAGAAACACATGAACAGCAAAACATTCAGCTTCCAAGTAGGCGGGAGAGAAGTCACCGTTGAAACGGGAAAATACACGGAGCAGGCGAACGGCGCTTGCGTCGTGCGGTGCGGCGAAACGGCGGTCATGGTAACCGTATGTATGTCGCAGCAACCCAGAGAGGGTATGGATTTCTTCCCCCTCCAAGTGGATTACGAAGAAAAAATGTACGCGGTAGGCAAAATCCCCGGCGGCTTCAAGCGCCGCGAGGGCAGAGCGAGCGACAAGGCGATTTTAACGGCGCGTCTCATCGACCGCCCCCTGCGCCCCCTCTTCCCCAAGGGATTGTTTAACGACGTCGTGGTTATCGCAACGGCGCTTTCGGTAGAACCCGATATCGCACCCGAGCCTCTTGCTATGATCGGCTCGTCCGTTGCAATCGCGATTTCCGATATTCCTTGGGCGGGTCCCACGGGTTCGGTCGTCGTCGGCTACGTAGACGGACAGTACGTCATCAACCCCGACAGCGCACAGCGCGAAAAGAGCGCTATTCACCTCAATCTTGCGGGCACCAAGGACGCGATCCTTATGATCGAGGCAGGCGCGGACGAAGTGAGCAACGAAGAGATGGTCGGCGCGATCATGTTCGGTCACAAAGAAATCAAGAAAATCTGCGAGTTCATCGAAAGCAAAATCGTACCCGCAGTCGGCAAGCCCAAGAAGGAAATCGAGCTTTATCACATTCCCGAAGAGCTTGACAAAGCGGTCAGAGAGTACGGTAGCGACAAAATCGATTGGTCGATCGATACGTTCGACAGAAGCGAACGCGAGGCGCGTCAGGCGCAGGCGGAAGCGGAGATTTTGCAGCACTTCGCGGACATTTATCCCGACAACACGCGCGAGCTGAAAGATAGCATTTACTACCTTACCAAAGAGAAAGTACGCGCGAAGATTTTCGACAAGGGCATTCGTCCCGACGGCAGAGGTCTCAAAGACGTCCGTCCCATTTGGTGCGAGAGAAGCATTCTTCCCCGCGTACACGGTTCGGCGATCTTCACGAGAGGTCAGACGCAAACCCTTACCACCTGCACGCTCGATATGTTGGCGGCGGCGCAGAAGCTTGAAGGCTTGGATGACGAAACGCAAAAGCGTTATATGCACCAATACAACTTCCCCGGCTACTGCACGGGCGAAGCGAAGGCGCTCAGAAGCCCCGGCAGACGTGAAATCGGTCACGGCGCACTTGCGGAACGCGCGCTCATTCCTGTCCTTCCCGACGAAGTGAGCTTCCCTTACGCGATCCGTGTCGTAAACGACATTCTCTCTTCCAACGGTTCCAGCTCCATGGCTTCCGTCTGCGGTTCCACCATGGCGCTCATGGACGCGGGCGTTCCCATTAAGGCTCCCGTTGCGGGCGTTGCTATGGGTCTTATCAAAAATCAGGAAACGGGCGAATTCCGCGTGCTCACCGATATTCAGGGGCTCGAAGACTTCCTCGGCGATATGGACTTCAAGGTAGCAGGTACCGAAAAGGGAATTACCGCCATTCAGATGGACATTAAAATCAAGGGCATTTCCGAAGAGATTATGCACACCGCAATCGAGCAGGCGAACGAGGGCAGACAGTTCATTTTGGGCAAGATGCTCGAATGCGTGCCCGAAGTCGCTCCCGAAATGAGCAAGTACGCACCCCGCATCGTCTCCTTCCACATCGATCCCGAGAAGATCGGCGACGTGGTCGGCAAGCAGGGTAAAGTTATCAACTCCATCATTGCGGAAACGGGCACCAAAATCGACATCGAGGAAGACGGCACCGTCTGCATCGCTTCCTACGGCGATCCCGAGGCGGCGGAGCGCGCAAAGGCAATCGTCGAGAGCATCGTGCGCGATCCCGAGGTCGGCGATATGTTCATCGGCAGAGTTGTGAGAATTCTCTCCACCATGGGTGCGTTCGTTGAGTTCGCTCCCGGCAAAGACGGCATGATCCACATTTCCAAAATGGCGGATCACCGTATCGAGAAGGTGGAAGACGTGCTCGCTGTCGGCGACGTCGTAAAGGTGAAAATCATCAAAATCGGCGAAAAGGGTATCGACTTCAAGTTGCTTGAAAAAGTACAGTCCGCAGAAGCTTAAAAACAAATAAGGCAAAGCAAGGAAAGAATTATCTTTCCTTGCTTTTTTATTATGGTTTTGATATAATAAAATGACGCAAACAGTAATTTAGTAGATTGGGATTTATTATGGAGAAAAAACCAAACTATCGCAGAACATTTTTTGCTTGCTCAATCGGCTTCGTCACGCAAGCGATTGCCGCAAACTTTGTACCGCTGTTGTTTTTGGTATTCAATAAAACGTATGGAATATCTTTGGGAGTAGTTGCACTGATACCGGTGATATTCTATGTGACACAATTATTGACCGATTTAGTCGCTTCTAAGGTTGTCGACAAGATAGGCTATCGCGTATGCGTGGTGACGTCTCAAGTTGTTTCCGCGGTCGGTTTTGCGATGTTGGTATTCCTGCCTGGGCTCTTTCCCATTCCGTTCATCGGAATTTTAATTGCGGTGTTGTTTTATGCTGTGGGAAGCGGGTTGGTCGAAGTTTTGGTCAGTCCCATTTTAGAGGCTTGTCCTTTTAAAAATAAAAACGGTATGATGGGGTTATTGCACTCTTTCTATTGTTGGGGAGCAGTAGCCGTCATCGGATTATCTACGCTGTTTTTCTTCGTATTCGGGTTGGATAATTGGCGAATCCTTGCTCTGATTTGGGCGGCAATACCGCTTTTGAATGCGTTTAATTTTGCTTTCTGTCCGATGGAACGCTTGGTGGAAGAAGGCGAGGGAATGCGCGTCAGTAAGTTGTTGCGTATGCCGTTATTTTGGCTTTTGGTGCTGCTCATGATATGTTCTGGAGCGGCAGAGGCGGCTATGGCGCAATGGGCATCGGCATTTGCCGAGTCGGCGTTGGGCGTTTCAAAAACGATAGGAGATCTCGTTGGTCCGTGCTTATTTGCGGCGTTTATGGGCATATCGCGTGTCGTCTATGGAAACGTGAGCCAAAAATTAGACTTAACGATAACAATGTTGATATGTGGCATTTTGTGCGTCGGGTGTTATTTGCTTGCGTCGTTGGCTAATATGCCGATTTTCGGTTTGGTGGGCTGTGCGGTATGCGGTATTTCCGTCGGCATTATGTGGCCGGGAACAATCAGTCTTTCTTCGCAGAAGTTTCCCGCGGGCGGTACTGCAATGTTTGCATTCTTGGCTTTGGCGGGAGACGTGGGAGGAACGGCAGGTCCTGCGCTTGTGGGTTTTGTGTCCGGTATAGCGGCGGGCAATCTTAAAATCGGTCTGCTTTGTGCCACAATCTTCCCTGCCGTGTTGGTTCTTGGATTGCTCGTTCTAAAAATAACGGTAAAGAAAAATCGAGAAAAAACCAAATCAGAATAAGATAAATTGCAATTTGCTGTTCTGAATGTAAAAAAGACTTTCGCGTTGCGAAGGTCTTTTTTTTGCGGGTAAAATTTATCGCAAAAGCCTTGATTAAAGTCGCAAATTATGATAATATATTTGTCGGCGCTTCAAGGCTTTTTTCACGCCTTGCACCGAAAATCAGAAGAAGGATTCAGACATGGAGAGCATTGTACAAATTCTCGCAAGAGAGCTCGACAAAAAAGAGGAGCACGTACAAAACGTCGTTACGCTTCTCGATGAGGGGAACACCGTTCCCTTTATTGCGCGGTACCGCAAAGAAATGCACGGCACAATGGACGACCAGACCATTCGTAATCTTGCCGACCGCCTTACATATTTGCGTAATTTGGAGGCGCGCAGACAGGAAGTAAAAAATTCCATCGAAAATCAGGGCAAGCTCACCGAAGAGCTGTCCGCACAAATCGACGCCGCGGAAACGCTCGCCGAGGTAGAGGATTTGTACCGCCCCTATAAGCAGAAACGGCGCACGCGCGCAACGGTGGCGCGGGAGAAGGGACTTGCCCCGCTTGCGGAGCTTTTATACGAGCAGTCGCCCGACTGCCCCGACCCGAACGAGGAAGCAAAAAAATATATCGACGAAGAGAAAGGCGTAAACACCGCCGAGGAAGCGTTGGCGGGCGCGGCGGACATCATCGCCGAGCAAATTTCCGACGATGCGGAAATCAGAAAGGCGCTTCGCGAGCTTTACATGAACCGCGCGGATATCACTTCCGTTGCGGCGAAAAAAGACCCCGAGGACACCGTGTACCGCAATTACTACGCGTTCGTATCGCCCGTGTCCAAGGTGCAGGGACATCAGGTGCTCGCCATGAACCGCGGCGAGCGCGAAGAGGTGTTAAAGGTTGCCGTAGACATGAACCGCGACGTTGCGGTGGAGTTCGTAGCGGCACGCACTGTTAAGGGAAAATGCGCTTCCACGCCCATCGTGCAGGCGGCAACGGAGGACGCGTACGACAGATTGATTGCGCCGTCCATTGAGCGCGAAATTCGCGCGGCGCTCACCGAGCAGGCGAGCGAAGGGGCTATTGGTCAGTTTGCGCTCAACCTGCGCCCGCTCCTTATGCAGCCGCCTGTTAAGGGATTTGTCACCATGGGGCTTGACCCCGGTTATCGTATGGGTTGTAAGGTTGCCGTGGTAGACGGCACGGGCAAGGTGTTAGACACCACCGTCGTCTATCCCACCTACGGCGAACGCCAAAAGGCGGAGTGCATTACAAAGCTTGCGGCGCTCATCAAAAAGCATAAGGTCAAACACATTGCAATCGGCAACGGCACGGCAAGCCGCGAAACGGAGCAGATGACGGTAGAACTGATTGCATCGCTCGGCGCGGGTGCGGGTGTTTCGTACATGATCGTAAACGAAGCGGGCGCGTCCGTCTATTCGGCTTCCCCGCTTGCGGCAAAAGAGTTCCCCGAGTTCGACGTGAACTTGCGTTCCGCCGTATCCATTGCGCGGCGCTTGCAGGACCCGCTCGCCGAGCTTGTTAAGATCGACCCCAAGTCCATCGGCGTAGGACAGTACCAACACGATATGCCCGAGAAACGGCTCTCCGAGGCGCTCGACGGCGTTGTAGAGGATTGCGTTAACGCAGTCGGCGTAGATATCAACACGGCTTCCGCGCCCCTTTTGGCGCGCGTTTCGGGGCTGAACGCGGGCGTTGCGGCAAGCGTCGTCAAATACCGCGAGGAGAACGGCTCGTTCACTTCCCGCAAACAGATTTTAAAGGTTCCTAAATTGGGAGCAAAGGCGTACGAGCAGTGCGCGGGCTTCTTGCGCGTGCCCGAGAGTAAGCAGGTGCTCGACAATACTTCCGTGCACCCCGAGTCGTACGCGGCGGCGGAAAAGCTGATTGCGCTCTGCGGCTACACCATGGACGACGTGCGCGGCGGGAGACTGTACAACTTAATGGAACGGCTGAATAAGTACGGCGAAGAGCGCGCGGCAAAGGAATGCGAAGTGGGGCTTCCCACGCTGTTCGACATTACCACCGAACTGAAAAAACCGGGGCGCGATCCCCGCGACGAGCTCCCGCCTCCCGTACTCAGAACGGACGTTATGGAGATAAAGGATTTGAAGCCCGGCATGGAGCTGAAAGGCACGGTGCGCAACGTTATCGACTTCGGCGCGTTTGTCGACATCGGCGTGCATCAGGACGGGCTTGTTCACATTTCGCAAATTTGCGACCGCTTTATCCGTCACCCGTCGGAAGTGCTTGCAGTGGGCGATGTGGTTACCGTTTGGGTGAAAGAGGTGGACGAAAAGAAAAAGCGCATTTCTCTCACCATGCGCCGCGATAAGCTCAACCAAGACAAATAAGAGAGCGAAATGATGAATACGGCAGATTTCAAGTGGACGAGAGCGCCCAAGCAGTATGAAATCAAAAAGGATAAGATAGTCGTTATCACCGAACCGAATACCGATTTATGGCAGAGAACGTATTACGGATTTCAAAACGACAACGCGCCCGTATTGCAAGTTGCAACCAAAGAGAAATATTTTTCGTTTACGGTAAAAACGCAATTTGATAGCAAACGGCGGTTTGATCAGTGCGGTATTGTGATGTATCTCGATAGTGAAAATTGGCTGAAAGCGTCTATCGAATACGAAAACGAAAGTTATCAAAGGTTGGGCAGCGTTGTTACCAACCACGGCTATTCCGATTGGGCGACGACGGATATCGACGCATCGATTAAAATGATGTGGTACCGTCTAAGCCGTCGAGGCTCGGACTATTGTATCGAATGCTCGCACGACGGCGTGAACTTCAAGCAAATGCGTATTTGCCATATGTGGGAAGGCGCGGAAGAGATACGCTTCGGAATATATGCTTGCTCGCCCGAGCAGTCGTCCTTCCAAGCGGAGTTTACCGACTTATCGCTTACCGAATGCAAATGGGCTGAACACAAATAAAGAAAAAGCACCCAGATGGGTGCTTTTATTTTTGGAGCAGGAAACGGGAGTCTCGCCTTTGGCGGCGCGCCCCGCTTGACGATTATCAATCGTCAAGTTTGCGGCAAGCTAAATTGTAGTCATGCTTATGTGACCGCAAACCGCTCACTCCCGTTCGCGGCTCCCCCCTCGACTCTCGTTTAAAGTCGGTTACCAAATAATAAAGGCACCTGTTAGGTGCCTTTATTATTTGGAGCAGGAAACGGGAGTCGAAGCCCTAAGGCGGGGAAATGGATACTTCAAAGCATTGAAAAATTTATGCAAAAAAACGGGTAAATTGTCGCGTTTCCCGTGTTTCGCGCGCAGGTTTTTCATGCGTAAAAAAATCATGCGACAAATTGCGACAGTATATATAGCACAAAATCGTCTACACAATACAAACAACGTAGCCGTACAGCGCGGCTAAATTCCTGGGTCAACGAGCTGCGCGAACAACCGGGCGCAAGTTCCCTGGTCAAAAATCGATGCCAAAATCACGGCTAATAGGGCTTCGACGACGGCGATTGAAAAGATGCAACGCACGCGCAATCCCTAAAAACAGGGACTTTTCCGATGCGGAAGGGGCTCCGCCCCTTACCCCATTTTAACCCCGTATCAGCCGAGCGAAGCGCAGGCGAATTTCCCGCGGGGGCAGGGGGCACGGCGCACGCGCTCGCACCTCCCTACCCCCGCAGAAAACCCGCTCCGCGCTTTCGCTCGGCTAATCCGCTTATTCTTTTCCGAATAAGTGGTAACGCGCCGCCCGCGGGCGCGGGCTTCCCTGCCTGTCGGGACGGTGTTCTGCCTTCTCGCGCGCCCGTGTGTATGCCTTGCCTTAACCCGCAAGCGGGTTTCGGCTCGGCGGGTTCATTCGTTATCCGCCTTCCGTGCTTGTCCTCGCGTTGTCGCAAGTCCTTACGCGCTAACGCTTGTATGCCTCCACGCTTACGCGAGGGAAGTTTCCCTCGCATTCGTGCGGAGGGTCTCACACTCCGTGGGCAGGTGTCGCGCTATGGCATGAGGTGAGAGCCTCCGCCACCTTATCCCGCGTGACCTTTTGGGCGCGCGGAAAGTACCCGCGTTTTCTCCGAAGAGAAAAAGCGCGATTTCTCGCGCCCCTCGCATTGCCTTATACTGTGCTCCCACGTCCCACACAAGCAATGCAAACCGCCCGTGGCTTCCTGCCGCACCGTCTCGCCGTGCTCGCGATGAAAATATCGTTATCCGTAATATCTTCTTTACGTGCCGCCGCGCAACGTTTCCGCCCGCATTGGTCGCCGCCCTGTTTCGTCGCGCTCGGTGTAGGGCAAGTCCACGCGTTTTTGATATGCGGCAGAACGCGCGAAGGCGCGGACGGGAAACTGCCTGATTTAATTATCCATAATTTCAAATTATATTTCTAAGCTTAATTCTCCCGTTCCGCGCCTTGTTTTTGGCGGGGATTTGTATTACCTTTCGCTCAGAATTAACGTGAGCGGCTATTTTCGTGGCATTACAAGGCATTTCCGCCCCGTAATGCGTGTTTGGGGTGTACCCTGTATTGGGTATGGTGCGGGACTTAACGCGCCCGCGATACGCTGTCGCCTTCGGCGAAGAAATCCGCTACGGCTTTCCTTAGTCCGTCGAGGGAATCTCTATTAAATGCTTTGATACGCCTTTCGTCAAATGCGGTGGCTTGGTAACAATTCTTGCTCGAGCGCGTGACGATTGCGCACGCCGTTATCTTTTGCGCCTTAGGCTTTGGAATAGAAATTGTAAAGTTGTAAGTATCCGCGCCCCCGTAATAAAGGGGCGTTTCTTTGATTTCAGGCTTACGGGTATCGTCTTGCACGTCCGCATAGCGTACGAACACGGCTCCCGCCTCGCCCTTGTCTATGCGGGTAAACCCGCTTAAATAGAATCCGTCATAGATAATCATGTAGTTCTCCTAATTCGTAATTGAAATAAATTTGGCATCGATTTTTGACCAGGGAACTTGCGCCCGGTTGTTCGCACCGTTCGTTGACCCTGGAATATCGCCATATAGCTTGACGGCGCCGCTTGACCGCGGAATGTGACGGAGCTCATTAACCCCAACTTAACGGCATAGCCTTTGCGACTTCTTCAACGGTTTTGCTTCGGGTTTTTTGCCGATAGTTTGCGAAGG
>CAMWUS010000028.1 GCA_947177495.1 uncultured Clostridia bacterium | reverse complement strand
GGGACGCTACATAAACGGAGGTAATTATGAAGAAATTCGGCAAAATTGCTTGCCTTGCGCTCGGCGCGGTTATGTCGCTCGGCATTGCTTGTGCTTGCGACGAGACGGGCGACGGCGGCAAAAACAAAGGCGATAAAAAGGTTTTCGTTATTTGGTGCCCCGAAGCGGATCACGAATTCGCAAAACAGGTTGCGGCTGACTTCCTCAAAGAGAATAAAGACGTGAACTTGGAATTCCAGTTCGGTATTCAGGGAGAAAACGATTCGGCGACCAAGGTGCTTACCGACGTAGAGAACGCGCCCGACGTGTTCTCGTTCGCGAGCGACCAAATCAATAAGCTGATCGTAGGCGATGCGCTTGCGCGTATCGGCGGCGACCGTCTTGAAAAAATTAAGACTGAGAACACTGCGGAGGCTGTCGATGCCGCAACCGTTACGGTTGGCGGGCAGGAGCTTACCTATGCGTTCCCTTACACGGATAACACCTATTTCCTTTACTACAACAAATCGAAATTCTCGGAAGAGGATATTCAAACGCTGGACGGCATTTTGGATAAGTGCAGTGAAGAGGAGCAGTTCGGCTATCCCATGAACGACGGTTGGTACAATTCGGCGTTCTTCTTCGGAAACGACCTCGGCTACGAGGTGGAATTCTCCGATCAGCTTGCGGAAAACAAAGTTACCACCGACTTCGGCAACGAAGTGGGGCAACAGGTTGCCGAGGCTATGTGGAATTACGTTCAGAATCCCGCCCTCAAAGCGGATTCCGACGACTCCAAGCTGACTTCCGGTTTCCAGAGCGGTAAAATCATTGCGGGCGTTTCGGGTATTTGGAACAAGACTTCCATTCAGAGGTATTTGGGTGAAGATTTCGGCGTAGCCAAACTTCCCACCTATACTTTGGGAAACAAGCAAGTTCAGCTTACGGCGTTCGCGGGCTACAAATTGCTCGGCGTGAGCAAGCATTCCCCCAACGTGGCGATTGCGCAACGGTTTGCGGAATTCTACACCAACCAAGCAAATCAAATCAAGCACTTCGAAGCGCGCGGCTTCCTGCCCACCAACAAAGAGGCGCAGAAAGATTCCCGTATTGCGGCCGACGCTTGCGCGATTGCAATTAAAGATCAACTCGCTTATACCAAAACGCAGAAGGGTGTTCCCTCCACGCTTTGGACGCCCATGCAGGGCTTCGGCGATGCGATGATCACCGCGGCAGGTAAAAACGACGCGGAGTTCGACGTTCAAGCGCAACTTGCCGCTGCTGTTAAGGCAATCAACAAGAACGCCGACTAAGGTAGATTGTTAGTAAAGCTCGGGGCAAACTCTTTTTTGCCCCGTTCGCTTTATGACGGAGAAAAATGATAAGGGGGTCATAACTATGGAAAAACAGAGCGTTCTCAGCCGCATGGGAGCTTCTATCAAGGAGTTTTTCGTGGGTGAGGATAGCGTGTTCCGCCGTTTCGGGCGCGCCGTAAAAAAAGCGGTGCTGTCCGTCGTACACGGCTCGCTTGCAACAAAAATTTCCTGCCTGTTTATGGGCGTTGGGCAAATGATGCGCAAGCAGGTCGTAAAGGGCATTCTCTATTTACTTGTGGAAATAGGGTTTATCCTGTTTATGGTATTCTTCGGCGGAAAATATATCGGACACTTGTTCTCGGGCAAGCTCGGAACGGTTGCGGGCGGTGCCCTCGGCGAAGAGATTTGGAACGAGGAGCTCGGAATTTATGAAACGGTGAAAGGGGATAACAGTTTCCTTATTTTGCTTTACGGCGTCGTTTCATTCATCATCTTCATGATGTTTATTACCGTATGGGTAATGAATATCCGCGGCAATCTCGAAAACGACAAGGCCTTAGCGGAAGGTCGTAAGCTTGCAACTTTCAAGCAAGATTGCAACACGTTCATCAACAAAAAGTTCTACGTGCCGCTTTTAATTCCGCCGCTCTTGGGGCTTTTGGTGTTTACGATCATGCCTCTCGTGTTCATGATTTTAATTGCGTTCACGAATTACGACTTCGAGCATACGCCTCCCGGACAGCTCTTTAATTGGGTGGGCTTTGCGAATTTCGGGCAGTTGTTCTCTATCGGCGGGGGAAGCGGGTTCTTCCTCGTATTCCTGCGCGTGCTCTTGTGGACGTTTATTTGGGCGTTCTTTGCAACGTTCTCAAACTATTTCTTCGGCATGATCATTGCGCTTATGATCAACCGAAAGGGTATTAAACTCAAAAAGCTTTGGCGTACGCTGTTCGTCGTGGTTATCGCGGTGCCGCAGTTCGTAACGCTACTTCTCATGCAGAAAATTCTCGACGGCGACGGTATTCTAAACGTTATTTTAGGAACGAATATCCGTTGGCTTGCCGATACGGCCAACGGTTCGATTATCCCGCGTATCATGATTATTCTCGTAAATATGTGGATCGGTATTCCTTATACTCTCCTCATGTGCAGCGGTATTCTCATGAACATTCCCGCCGAACAGTACGAGGCGGCGCGGCTTGACGGCGCGAACGCATGGCAGCTCTTCTTTAAAATTACGTTGCCCTACATGTTGCACGTTACGGGACCTTATCTCATTACGCAATTCGTAGGCAACATTAACAACTTCAACGTCATTTGGCTGTTGACGGGCGGCGGACCTATCGATAACATCAATTACGGCGGCGGTTCGCAGGCACAGTCTACCGACCTCTTGGTTACCTGGCTGTACCGCTTGACGACGGACACCAACCCCCGCTACAACATTGCGTCGGTTATCGGTATCGTCATCTTTATCATTTGCGCGGTACTCTCGCTGATCACCTATAACCGCTCGGGTGCCACCAAGAACGAGGAGGTATACCAATGATGAAAGGTCAAACCCTCAAGGAAAAATTACTTGGTCAAAGAACGCGCACTGCGGTTACCGACGGCGTTATCTACGTAATTTTGGCAGGACTCGGCATCTTGTGGATTCTGCCTATCTTGTTCCTGCTGTATACGTCTCTGCGCGTTACGCCCGAAACGGGAATTATCTCCAAACTGTTCCCCGACGATTTAACGCTTGGTTTCGGCAATTACGTCAAGCTCTCCCAAGATACGCTGTTTTGGCGTTGGTTCGGGAATACCTTGCTCGTAGCCGTCTGCTCCTGCGCAATCACCACGCTGTTCATTCTCATGGTGAGCTATGCGTTCTCGCGCATGCGCTTTAAACTGAGAAAGCCGCTCATGAACGTCATGCTCGTGTTGGGGATGTTCCCCGGCTTCATGAGCATGATCGCGGTATACTTCATTCTCAAAGCGGTGGGGCTTACCAACTCGCTGTTTGCACTCATTCTCGTCTATTCCTGCGGCGCGGCGCTCTCCTATTACGTGTGCAAGGGCTTCTTCGATACCTTGCCCCGTTCCTTGGAAGAGGCGGCAATTCTCGACGGCGCAAGCCAATGGACGGTGTTCTGGCGGGTTACGCTTCCGCTCTCCAAGCCCATTATCGTGTACACTATCCTCACGTCGTTCATTTCGCCTTGGTGCGATTTTATCTTCGTGAACACCATCATCAACGATGCGGAAAAGTATACCGTAGCGTTGGGGCTTTACCGCATGATCAACGCGGAAAAGAACTCGTTCAGCGAAAACTTCACCGTGTTCTGCGCGGGCGCGACCATTGTCGGCGCAATCATTTCCGCTTTCTTCCTGAGTATGCAACGGTATTACGTGGAAGGGGTTACCGGCGGCGCAGTCAAATAAGTTTGGATCGTATCCGTCGCGGGATACTTTGGCGGGCTTACGGTTTGCCTCAGTCATTTGCGGGTTAGCAAATTTCTGTCGGCAAATCCGCGCCCTTCGCGTCTGCCGCGCGCCTGCAATCCAAACAACATTACGAATGGAGGTTACTGCTCTATTATGAAATTTAAAAAGATAGTCTGCGCGGCGGCAGCTTTTGCGTTTGTGCTTCCGTTTGCCGCTTGCGCCGATAAAGACGAACAGCCGACCGCGCTCGACGACAATTACCGCAATTGGTACGAAATTTTCGTGCGTTCCTTTTACGACTCGGGCGATGACGGCATCGGCGATATCAAAGGCGTGACGCAAAAGCTCGACTACGTGAAAGAGATGGGCTTCAACGGCATTTGGTTTATGCCCATTTGCCAATCCAACACCTATCACGGTTACGATGTGGTGGACTATTACACGGTCGAGAGCGACTACGGCACGAACGACGACTTCAAGGAGCTCGTGCGCGAGGCGCATTCCCGCGGCATCAACGTCATCGTAGACATGGTGTTCAACCACTCGTCTATTTCGCACCCTTGGTATCAGAAAGCGTTGCAAGCGCTCAAAAATAACGACACGACGAGCGAAAACGCGAAGTATATCGACTATTACAATTTCTCCGATACAAAGGTTACGGACAAATATGCTCCCGTGGGCAACGGGTTGGACTTGTTCTACGAGTGTCCCTTCGATACCGCTATGCCCGATTTAAACCTTGACAACACGGCAGTGCGTGAAGAAATTGCCGATATCATGGAATTTTGGCTCACCGATATGGATGTGGACGGGTTCCGTCTCGACGCGTGCACGAGCTACTACACGGGCAACGTACAGAAAAACGTGGAATTCCTTTCCTTCGTCAACACGACGGCAAAGTCCGTGAAATCGGACGCGTACATCGTAGGCGAAGTGTGGGAGGGGACGGACGCGCAAATTCGCGCCTATTACGAAAGCGGAATCGACAGTTGCTTCCTCTTTACGGCAAGTGCGGGTGCGGCGGGGATCAGTACCATTAAGTCTACCCTGTCCTCCATTCAGAGCAAGCCGGGCGAGTATTACACGCAGTTGCTTCTCGACTATCAGCGCATTTACGACAAGGGCACGCAGGCGCCGTTTTTGTGCAATCACGATACCTCGCGTGCGGCGAATATGTTCGTTGGCGACACGCAGACCAAAATGGGTGCGGGGCTACTTGCGCTCATGAACGGCAACACGTTCGTGTACTACGGCGACGAAATCGGCATGGTGTGCAAAAATGCAGATTCCGACCCCACCAAGCGTATTCCCATTCTTTGGAGCGAGGATTCGATGGCGGCGGGGCAGGTGTTTATGCCGCCGCAGCCCGGTGTTTCCATCGGTTCGGACGCATACCGCTATCCCTCGGTAGCCGAACAGCAAGAGGACGAATTCTCCATTCTCGCATATTATAAAAAGGTGATGAATATGCGGCACCGTCATCCCGAAATCGCACGCGGTACGGTGGAAGCGCTTACTGCGCCCAATGAGAGCATTGCCGCGTTTAAAAAGACTTACGAGGGGAAATCGGTTACCGTGCTCGTCAATCTCTCGGATGTGGATACGTACACCGTAAATCTTGCGGACTACGGCGACGTAAAGGTAAAAGACCTCATCGACGCTACAACGGAGAAGAGTACTTCCTCCAAAAAGAGCGTGACAATGAAGCCTTACTCCATTGCGATTTTGCGGTAAAACGGAAAAATTTCCGCTTAATGAAAAGAGTAAATGTATACGGGTGTTTTCCGCACCCGTATAATTATGGGAAAAATTTGGGAAAACGCAATCAAAGAGGTGTAAAATGAGCGATTTTTTGCAGGAACTCAGCCATTTGGAGACAAAGGACAAAGACGTCGTTACGCTCTATAACGAGATTTCCGAGCTTGCCATGCGGGAGTGCGTGAAGCGCATCGCGGCAAAAGAGCAACGGAACGCATACTATCTTTCCATGGAATTTCTCATCGGGCGCAGCTTTTACAACAACTTGATGGAGCTCGGCGTGTTGGAGGAGACCAAACGCATTTTGGCGGAAAAGGGCGTAGATATCAACGTGTTCGAGGAAATCGAAGACGCGGCGCTTGGCAACGGTGGCTTGGGACGGCTTGCGGCGTGTTTTATGGATTCCGCCGCGGCACTCGGGCTTCCCCTGTACGGTTACGGAATTCGCTTCCGCTACGGGCTGTTCCGTCAACGCATCGAAGACGGTTTCCAAAAGGAATATCCCGACAATTGGCAACGCTTTGGCGACCCGTGGAGCATTCGCCGCGAAGAGGAAGCGCGTGAAATCAAGTTCGCAGACTATACCGCGCTTGCCGTTCCTTACGACGTTCCCATTATCGGGAAACGGGTAAACTGCTTGCGGCTGTATCAGGCGGAAGGGTGTGCGGAAGCGGAGAAAATCAGCGAGTACCTCTATCCCGCCGACGATACGGAAGAGGGCAAGCTGTTACGGCTTCGGCAGGAATATTTCTTTTCCGCCGCGGCAATCGGCGAGCTTGTAGATCGGCACGCCAAGCTGTACGGAAATCATTTCGAAAGCTTTCCCAAATACAATACCATACAGCTCAACGATACGCACCCCGTGCTTGCCATCGCGGAGCTTGTGCGCTTACTTACCGCGAACTATCGCGTGAGTGTGCCCAAGGCGGTGGAAATCGCCAAGCAGACCTTTAACTATACCAACCACACGGTTTTGCCCGAGGCGCTCGAATGTTGGCGGGAAGAGCTTGTACGCAAGATCTTGCCCGACATTGCGGATATTCTCTTAAAGCTCGTTTCCCTGCAAAAGCGCGAACTCAAACGCACGGCGCTTTCTCCTGCGCAATGCGCGGACTTGGTTTTCTACGACAAGGGTGTGTTCTCCATGGCGAAGCTCGCCATTTGGTGCTCTTCGGCAATCAATGGTGTGGCGGCACTCCATACGGAAATTTTAAAGAAAACGCTTTTCGCTACGGCGTACTCCGTCTATCCCGAAAAATTTCAAAACAAGACGAACGGCGTCACCAAGCGCCGTTGGCTCATGCTCAACAACCCCGAACTTTCCGCTCTTATCGACGGTGCGATCGGCACCACGTGGCGGGAAGCCCGCGCCGACCATTCGGCGCTCAAAGGCAAAGTTACTTTGCTCGAAGATGATTTTATCGCCGTAAAGCGGGAAAAGCGCCGCCAACTCTTTGCCTATATCGAAGAGCGCGAGGGCGTTAAAATTCCCGAACATTTCTTGGTATATGCGCAAGTCAAACGCTTGCACGAATACAAGCGGCAATTCATGACGGCGCTTGCCATTTTGGAAATCTATGACCTCATTAAAAGCGGCGCGGTCACGGACTTCCGCCCGAGTCTGTTCCTCTTCGGTGCGAAGAGCGCGCCTTCCTACGTGCGCGCAAAGGGCATTATCAAGTTTATCAACGAAATCGCAAAGCTTATTAACGGCGACGAACAGGTAAATAAACTCCTGCGCGTGGTGTTCGTGCAAAATTACGACGTATCGTATGCCGAAAAAATCGTGGCGGGCACGGACGTTTCCTTGCAGGTATCCACGGCGGGCTTGGAAGCTTCGGGCACGGGCAACATGAAATTTATGATGAACGGCGCGGTCACCTGCGGCACGCTCGATGGGGCGAATATCGAAATCGTCGAACACGCGGGCAAGGAGAACAACTACATCTTCGGCGCGACGGTGGACGAAATTGCGCGTATTTCGGACAGTTACGATCCGAACGCGCTTCTTGCGGAAAAGCCGCTCCATAAAAAAGCCGTCGAAAGCTTGATAGACGGAACGCTATCCGACGGCGGTACGGGTTGCTTTGCAGAACTGTACAATGCTCTCACCCAAGGCGCAAGCTGGCATGAACCCGATAACTATTTCGTGCTGTACGATTTGGAATCCTACGTGAACACCTTGCTTGCCATCAACCGCGAAAGCGGGGAGCAAAAGACGTTCGCGCGCAAACAGCTCTACAACGTGGCTTCGTCGTCCTTCTTCTCTTCGGATAGAACGATTATGGACTACGCGGAGAACATTTGGCATATAAGCTGAACTTATAGTTTGTATTCGATATTGCGATAGTCAATCACACAAAAAAATGCGGTGAAAGCGTGGCATTTATTTTATCGTTGTGATAAAATAAACGGCGAGGGCAATTTGCCCGAACGCTATAATCGCATTTTTTTATTGCACTTTTTTGCAAAAAGGAGTTTTATTTTTATGGAGTACGTAGAAAGAGTACTTGCCGATTTAAAGGCAAAAAATCCCAACGAACCTGAATTTCATCAGGCGGCAACCGAAATTCTAAACGGGTTGAAACCCGTCGTCGCCAAGCACCCCGAGTACGAGAAAGCGGCGCTTTTGGAGCGCTTCGTAGAGCCCGAGCGCGCCGTGCTGTTCCGCGTTCCTTGGGTGGACGACAACGGAACCGTACATATCAACAAGGGCTACCGCGTGCAGTTCAACAGCGCAATCGGTCCTTACAAAGGCGGGCTTCGTTTTCACCCCTCCGTCAATCTTTCCATCATCAAGTTTTTGGGGCTCGAACAAATTCTCAAAAACAGCCTTACGGGGCTTCCCATCGGCGGCGGTAAGGGCGGCAGCGACTTCGACCCCAAGGGCAAGAGCGACAACGAAATCATGCGTTTTTGCCAAAGCTTTATGACGGAGCTTTACCGCCATATCGGGCAGGACACCGACGTTCCCGCAGGCGACATCGGCGTGGGTGGCAGAGAAATCGGATACTTATTCGGGCAGTATAAGCGTATCCGCGACGAGCACGTGGGTGTGCTTACGGGCAGGGGGCTTAGCTACGGCGGAAGCCTTTCGCGCACGGAAGCCACGGGCTACGGGCTTGTTTACATGACGGAAGAGGCGCTTAAATGCCGCGGCGACAGCTTTAAGGGCAAAACGGTTATCGTGTCCGGCTCGGGTAACGTTGCTATCTACGCAACCGAAAAGGCGCAGAGCTTGGGCGCAAAGGTCGTTGCTATGTACGACTCCAACGGCTACGTATACGATAAAAACGGTATTCAAATCGACGTCGTTAAGCAGATCAAGGAAGTGGAGCGCGGACGCATTAAAGAGTACGCGGCGCGCGTCAAGGGTGCGGAGTACCACGAGGGTTGCAAGGGCATTTGGACGATCAAGTGCGACATCGCGCTTCCCTGCGCTACGCAGAACGAAATCGACAAAGAGTCGGCGGAAATCCTCGTCAAGAACGGCGTAAAGTACGTAGGCGAGGGCGCGAATATGCCCACGACCTTAGAGGGTATTGCGGTGTTCCAAAAGGCGGGCGTTATTTTCCTTCCCGCAAAGGCGGCGAACGCGGGCGGCGTTGCAACGAGTGCGCTGGAAATGGCGCAGTCGAGCGGACGGCTTTTCTGGACGTTCGAAGAGGTAGACGCCAAGCTGAAAAATATCATGATCAACATTTATCACAACATGGACAACGCGGCAAAGGAATACGGTTGCGAGGGCGACTACGTTGCGGGCGCGAACATTGCGGGCTTCTTAAAAGTTGCCGCGGCAATGATGGCGCAGGGCATTGTATAAGATAAGTTAAAATATGGGTTTGAAAAAAACGGAGCGCATGCGCTCCGTTTTTTTGTGGTTACGATTTAGGGATATAGTTTTCGAAAATAATATTGTCGGCATATTTGCGTGCCTGCGCTTCGTCTTCCCTTGAACGCACCGTCCAGCCGAGTTTTAACCCGTGGAAGCGTTCCGTAGATTTTTGCGGATAGTCGGGGAAGTGATAGCTGATAAAATCGGGCTTCACCGATTTGTTGAAGCTCATGTTTTTGACCGCGCGCGCCTTGATGCGCCAAATGGCGGAATTGTTGAAATCTTCCTTCGTCGACTGCGCGGTGGCGAGCACGCCGCAGGGGATATCGGGACAAAGCCGTTTGTACTCTTTCACATAAAACGGGTTGAAGCTTTGCACGGCATATTTCCCGCTGTATCCTTCGAGCGACGCGGCAATTTTTCCGATAAACTGATTTTTGTTGGCTTTGGGTTCGTTTTTAATTTCAAGGAGCAAGGGCGTTTGTCCACCGAGCAGTTCCAAAAATTCCGCAAGCAGAGGAATGCGTTCTTCCGTGCCGCCCAAACGAAGCGTTTTGAGTTCGCTTGCGGTTAGCTCGTTTACATTTTTATTTACTCCCGTCATGCGGGTAAGCGTGTCGTCGTGGAAAATCATCAGCTCACCGTCTTTGGAAAGCCGCACGTCCGTTTCAATGGCATAGCCCGCGTCGATTGCCGCTTGAAAAGCGGGGATAGAGTTTTCGGGTTTATTCTCGTCGTGCAACCCGCGGTGGGCAATGGGAATGCTTTTTAAAAATTCAAGTTCCATAAGATTATTTTACCAAATTATTATAGGAAATGCAATAGCAGTTGCAAAATTTGCAAATTTCATTTATAATACAAGCAAGAATTGCATAAGCGTCGCAATACTGTGTCGAACTTGCGTTTTGCCTCAGTCACGTACGTCCGTGTACGCTCCTGTCGGCAAATCCGCGTTCTCCTTGTCTTGCTCGCTTCTCCAATCCTTGTGTAAAACGGGAGTAAAAATATATGGCAAAGCCCAGCCGCTATTTGAGAAATTTTTGTATCATCGCGCATATCGACCACGGAAAGAGCACCATTGCCGACCGTATCATGGAGCTTACGGGGCAGGTGAGCAAGCGCGACATGGAAGCGCAGCTGCTCGACAGTATGGACATCGAGCGCGAGCGCGGTATTACTATTAAGCTTGCGCCCGTGCGTATGTATTATACTGCGGACGACGGTACGGAATACGAATTCAATCTCATCGACACCCCGGGGCACGTGGACTTTACCTACGAGGTCAGCCGTTCGCTCGCTGCCTGCGAGGGGGCGATTTTGGTAGTGGACGCGACGCAGGGCGTGGAAGCGCAAACGCTTGCAAACGTGTATCTCGCCCTCGAAAACAATTTGGAAATCGTGCCCGTGCTCAACAAAATCGACCTCGCTTCCGCCCGTATCGACGAGACGAAAGCGGAGATAGAAGACGTTATCGGGCTTGACGCTTCCGAAGCGCCCTGCGTTTCCGCAAAAGAGGGAACGAATATTCACGACATTATGGAAGCGGTGGTAAAATTAGTACCGCCGCCCGACGGAGATACCGAAGCTCCCTTAAAGGCACTCATTTTCGACAGCTATTACGATAATTACAAGGGCGTCATTTTGTTCGTGCGCATTAAAGACGGTACCGTAAAAGTGGGGGATAAAATCAAAACCTTCCTCTCCGAGCGCACTTACGACGTAACCGAAGTGGGCGCGTTCTCCCCGCAGTTACAACCCAAGGGCGTGCTCGCGGCGGGAGAAGTCGGCTACATTGCGGCAAGCATCAAATCCATCGAGGACGTCGCCGTAGGCGATACGGTAACGGGGGCACTCCGTCCTGCACCCGAGCCGCTCCCCGGTTACAAAAAGGTACAGCCCGTGGTGTTCTGCGGTATCTATCCGCTCGACGGGAGCAAGTTCCTCGATTTAAAGGAAGCCATCTTAAAGCTCAAACTTAACGACGCCGCGCTTATCTTCGAGCCGGACAATTCCGTTGCGTTGGGGTTCGGGTTCCGTTGCGGCTTCTTGGGACTTTTGCACATGGAAATCGTGCAGGAGCGCATCGAACGGGAATTCAATCTCGACATTATCACCACCGCGCCGTCGGTTTCCTATCTCGTCCACAAGACGGACGGGAGTGAACTTTACGTGGACAACCCGTCCCACTTGCCGCCCCCCTCGGATATCGATTATATGGAAGAGCCCATCGTGAAAGCGGAAATATATTCCCCGCCCGACTATTTGGGGCAAATCATGGATTTGTGTCAGGACAAGCGGGGGAGCTTTAAGGATATGACCTATCTCGACGCGCGGCGTGTCA